>NZ_RZQA01000579.1:0-4171 GCF_004022915.1 Mesorhizobium sp. M7A.F.Ca.US.006.04.2.1 | reverse complement strand
CTGTTGGCGAGTGCGGTGGCGTCGCGCGATTTTTCCATGAAGGCGCCGTTGCCGACCTTGACGTCGAGCACCAGCGATTGCAGCCCGGCCGCCAGCTTCTTCGACAGGATCGAAGCGGTGATCAGCGGCACCGATTCGACCGTGCCGGAGACATCGCGGATCGCATAGAGTCGTCGATCGGCGGGCGCGAGGTCGGCGGTCTGGCCGATGATGGCACAGCCTGTTTCGAGCACCGCCTTGCGAAACAGCGCGACATCGGGCTGGCTGATGTAGCCCGGGATGGCATCCATCTTGTCCAGCGTACCGCCGGTGTGGCCAAGGCCACGGCCCGAGATCATCGGCACATAGGCGCCGCAGGCGGCGACGATCGGCGCCAGCATCAGCGAGACATTGTCACCGACGCCGCCGGTCGAATGCTTGTCGGTGACCGGGCCTGGCAGGTCCGACCAGTCGAGCACATCGCCGGAATCGCGCATCGCCAGCGTCAGCGCCACGGCCTCGTCGCGGTTCATGCCGTTGAAGAACACCGCCATGGCGAAGGCGCCGGCCTGGCCGTCGGTAACGGCGCCTGACGTCACGCCCGCGACGAAGCCGGCGATCTCCTCCTCCGACAGCCTGAGGCCATCGCGCTTGCGGCGGATGATTTCCTGGGGAAGCATCAGATCTCCAGCAGTCCGTCGCGGAACACGCGCTGCAGGATCGTCGCCAGCCGCGCGCCGCCGACCGGCGCCATGTCCTTGGTCTCCTGGTGCGAAAGCTCGGCCCCGGTCATGCCGGCCGCCAGATTGGTGATGACCGAACAGGCGGCGACGCGCAGTCCGAGGAAGCGGGCGAGAATGACCTCCGGTACGGTCGACATGCCGACCGCATTGGCGCCCATGATGCGCGCCATGCGGATTTCGGCCGGCGTTTCGAAGCATGGGCCGGAGAACCACATATAGACGCCCTTGTGCAGGGTGGTGCCGGTCGCTTTTGCCGCCCGCTCGATGGCCTGGCGGATGCCGGCATCATAGGCTTCGGTCAGGCCGACAAAACGCCGGTCGCTTGGTTCGCCGATCAGCGGGTTGGTGCCCGAGAAATTGATGTGGTCCGATATCAGCATCACCGAGCCCGGCGGCATGTCCGGATCGACCGAGCCGGCGGCATTGGTGAGGATCAGTTTCGTGATGCCGATGCCGGCAAGCACTTCCAGCACCGGCCGCATCGCCGCGGCGTTGCCGTGCTCATAGTAATGGGCACGGCCCGACAGCAGCAGCACCGGCACGCCGGCAAACAGCCCTGCCACCACTTCGCCGGCGTGCCCGGTGACACCGCTTCTGGGAAAGCCGGGCAGGTCGGCATAGGAGATGCGGATCGGGTCCTCGATCTGGTCGACCAGACCGCCGAGGCCCGAGCCGAGCACCAGTGCCGTGGCCGGCGCCAGGCCGTCCAGCCTTTCGACGAGATGATCCAGGGCTTTTTCCGTCATCGTTGCCAGCTGTTCATTTGAGCCTGTTGCTCATTTCAAAATATCGCCGCGGAAGCCGTAAGGCAGCATGTCGCCCATGGTCACGGTTTCGGCCACACCCGCATTGTCGCAGAGATAGAGCTTTGTTTCCGGCCGGCAGAATTCGGCAAGCCGCTGGCGGCAGCCGCCGCAAGGCGAGCATTTGGCCATGCGTTCGGCAAGCACGGCGATTTCCACGATCTTGCCGCCGCCGCCCATGATGTAGTGGCCGAGCGCCGTGGTCTCGGCGCACCAGCCTTCCGGATAGGAGGCGACTTCGATGTTGGCGCCGGTAAAGACGCGACCGTCCTCGGTGCGCAGGGCAGCGCCGACCGGAAACTTAGAATAGGGCGCGTAGGCCTTGGCCATGGCGGCCTTGGCGGCCTCGAACAGATCATGCGACATTCAGCGTTCTCTCCGATGATCGTGTTCAAAACCCGGCGCAAAGCCGACCCGTCGCTCAACGTTCCTTGACGTAAGGCACGCCGCCGGCGCGTGGCGGAATGGCCTTGCCGATGAAGCCGGCGAGCAGGATGACGGTGAGGATGTAGGGCAACGCCTGCATGAACTGCGCCGGCACCTTGCCGATGATGGGCAGCGGGGATCCTTGCAGGCGGATCGACGCTGCGTCCAGGAAGCCAAACAGCAGGCAGGCGAACATGGCGTTGACCGGCTTCCACTTGGCGAAGATCAAGGCTGCCAGCGCGATATAGCCCTTGCCGGCAGTCATGTCCTTCACGAAGCCGCCATTTTGCACCATCGACAGGTAGGCGCCGGCAATGCCGGTGAGGATGCCGGTGCAGATCAGCGCCCGGTAGCGCAGCCAGGCGACCGAGATGCCGGCGGTGTCGACGGCGGCCGGGTTCTCGCCGACGGCGCGAAGGCGCAGGCCGAAGCGGGTGCGAAACAGCACCCACCAGGTGAACGGCACCATCAGGAAGGCAAGATAGACCAGGATCGAGTGGCCCGACAGGAGTTCGGCATAGACCGGTCCGATGATCGGCACGTCGCGGATGGCCTCGGCGCCCGGCAAGGTGATGGCCTCGAAGCGCTCGCCCGGTTGCAGCGCCGGCGTGCGCCCGCCCTGCTGGAACCAGGCCTGGCCGAGGATGATGGTTGAGCCGGCGGCGATGAAATTGATCGCCACGCCGGAGACGATCTGGTTGCCGCGATGAGTGATCGAGGCAAAGCCGTGGATCATGGCGAAGGCGACCGAGATCACGACCGCCATGCCGAGGCCGAGAAAGGCCGAATGGAACACGGAAGCTGCGGCCGCACCGGCGAAGGCGCCGACAAGCATCTTGCCTTCGAGGCCGATGTCGAAGATGCCGGCGCGTTCCGAATAGAGCCCGGCGAGGCAAGCAAGCAGCAGCGGCACCGAGAGGCGGATGGTGGAGTCCAGTGTCTGGATGATCGCGTTGAACACATCCATCTCAGGCACCTTTCCCCTTGACCGCTTCCATGCCGACCGATCGCGGACTGAACGAGGCAAACAGCGCCTGGATATAGGGCCGGAACATGTGCTCGAGGGCACCGGCAAACAGGATCACCAGGCCTTGAATGATGACGATCATGTCGCGGCTGATTGCCGGCATCTCGAAGGCGAGTTCGGCGCCGCCCTGGTAGAGCATGCCGAACAGGACCGCCGCCAATACGATGCCGACAGGGTGCAGGCGGCCCATCAGCGCCACGGCGATGCCGACGAAGCCGGCGCCGGAAACGAAGTCGATGGCGACATTGTGCTGATCGCCCATCACCGGATTGAGCGCCATCATGCCGGCCAGTGCGCCCGAGATCATCATGGCGGTGATGATGATGCGGGTTTCGGAAATGCCGGCATAGCGTGCCGCCTTCGGGCTGTGACCGTAGGTGCGCATCTCGTAGCCGAGCTTGGTGCGCCAGATCAGCAGCCAGACCAGGAAGGCCATGACCAGCGCCAGCAGGAAGGTGACGTTGAGCGGCGCCGAACGGATCTTGGCGCCGAACAGCTCGATGATCCAGTTGAGTTTGGGCAGTTCCGCGCCGGCGAGGAAGTTGCGCGTCTGCGGCGCTTGCGAGGCGGCTGGCTTCAACGGGCCGACCAGCAGGTAAACCATGATCGAGGCGGCGATGAAGTTGAACATGATGGTGGTGATGACGATGTGCGAGCCGCGCTTGGCCTGCAGATAGGCCGGGATAAGCGCCCACAATGCGCCCACCGCCGCCGCAGCAATGATCGCCAGCGGGAAGGTCAGCCACCACGGCAGTGTACTGTCGAAGCTCAGGCAGACGATGGCGATGCCAAGGCCGGCGATGTAGGCCTGCCCCTCGGTGCCGATGTTGAACAGGCCGCAATGCGCGGCCACCGCCACCGAAAGCCCGGTGAAGATGAAGGTGGTGGCATAAAACAGGGTGAAGGCGATGCCTGTGCCTTTGCCGAAGGCGCCTTCGACCAGGATGACGGCGGCGCGCAACGGATTCTCACCGACCAGAAGCACGACGAAGCCGGCGACGACGAAGGCGACGAACAGATTGATCAGCGGGATCAGGCCATAGTCGGCCCAGGCCGGCAGTTTGGCGTAAGGCGTGCTCAAAGTGCTGCCTCCTGGTGCTCGATGCCGGCCATCAGCAGGCCGAGCTCGCCCTCGGTCGCTTCGGAGCCGCGCTCGCCGACGATGCGGCCGGCAAACATCACCAGGATACGGT
>NZ_RZQA01000578.1:0-4180 GCF_004022915.1 Mesorhizobium sp. M7A.F.Ca.US.006.04.2.1 | reverse complement strand
GCCGCATGAACCAGCGCGCCAAGCTCAGAATCGGCCATTCCGCCTGTCCGCATGATTGCCCGTCGACCTGTGCGCTCGAGGTCGAACTGCTCGACGGCAATCGGATCGGCCGCGTCCATGGCGCCAAGTCCAACAGCTACACCGCCGGCGTCGTCTGCGCCAAGGTTGCGCGTTATGCCGACCGCGTCCACCATCCCGACCGTTTGCTGAAGCCGCTGATCCGCGCCGGCGCTAAGGGCGACGGCGCCTGGAAGGAAGCGAGTTGGGAGGCCGCGCTCGACCTCGTCGCCGAAAAGTTCATTGCGGCCGAGGAGAGGTACGGCTCGGAGACGATCTGGCCCTACTACTATGCCGGCACGATGGGGCTGGTGCAGCGCGACGGCATCGACCGGCTGCGCCACGCGAAAAAGTATTCCGGCTTCTTCGGGTCAATCTGCACCAATCTCGCCTGGACGGGCTGGATGATGGGGGCCGGCGCCTTGCGCGGGCCGGACCCGCGCGAGATGGCGAAATCCGATTGCGTGGTGATCTGGGGCACCAATGCGGTGGTGACCCAAGTCAACGTCATGACCCACGCCATCAAGGCGCGCAAGGAGCGCGGCGCCAAGATCGTCGTCATCGACGTCTACGAAAACGCGACGATGAAGCAGGCCGATCTCGGCCTGGTGCTGAAGCCGGGCACCGACGGCGCGCTGGCCTGCGCGGTCATGCATGTGCTGTTCAAGGAGGGCATGGCCGACCGCGCCTATCTCTCGAAATACACCGACGACCCGAGAGGGCTGGAAGCGCATCTCGAGACGCACACGCCGGCGTGGGCGGCCGGGATCACGGGCCTGACGGTTGCCGAGATCGAGGCCTTCGCCCGCCTCGTCGGCACGACCAAGAAGACCTATTTCCGCCTCGGCTATGGTTTTGCACGCCAGCGCAATGGCGCCGTCAACATGCATGCCGCCTCGTGCATCGCGGCTGTCACCGGCAGCTGGCAATATGAGGGCGGCGGCGCCTTCCATTCCAATTCCGGCATCTTCAAGCTCAACCAGGATGTGCTCGAAGGCACCAAGATGCGCGATCCCTCGATCCGCTATCTCGACCATTCGCGCATCGGCCCGGTGCTGACCGGTGCCAGCGATGCGCTCTATGGTGGCCCGCCGGTGACGGCGATGCTGATCCAGAACACCAATCCGGTGAATGTCGCGCCGGAGCAGCGGCTGGTGACGCAAGGCTTCCTGCGCGACGACCTGTTCACTTGCGTGCACGAGCAGTTCATGACCGACACGGCCAAGCTTGCCGACATCGTATTGCCGGCCACGATGTTCCTCGAGCACGACGATGTCTACAAGGGCGGCGGCAACCAGCACATCACGCTTGGCCCCAAGCTGATCGAGCCGCCGGAGGGACCGCGCACCAACCATTTCGTCATCGAGCAATTGGCTGATCGCCTCGGTGTCGCCGACCGTCCGGGTTTCGGCCTGACCGAGCAGCAGCATATCGACATCATCCTGGGCAAGCGCGGGCTGGGCAGTTTCGAAAGCTTGAAGCAAGACAAATGGGTCGACCTGCAGCCGGATTTCGAGGCAGCACACTTCATCAACGGATTTGGCCACGCGGATGGAAAATTCCGCTTCCGCGCCGACTGGACCGGGCAGGCGGCGCCCAACCGGCCGCCCAAAAGCATGGGCCTGTTCGGCCCGGTGGCGCGGCTGCCGGAATTCCCCGACCATGTCGACCTGATCGAGGTCGCCGACGAAGCCCACCCGTTCCGGCTGACGACGTCGCCGGCGCGCAACTTCCTCAATTCGACATTCTCGGAAACACCGGTGTCGAAAGCCAGGGAGGGCCGCCCGGAACTGCTTCTACATCCCGACGATGCCGCGGCACTTGGGCTGGCCGATGGCGACCGTGTCGAGGTCGGCAACCAGCGCGGCGAAGTCGTGCTGCATGCAAAACTGTTCGACGGCATCAAGCGTGGCGTGGTGATCGCCGAAGGCATCTGGCCAAACAGCGCCCATGAGCGCGGCGAGGGCATCAACGTTTTGACCGGCGCCGACGCGCCTGCACCCTATGGGGGTGCTGCCTTCCACGACAACAAGGTCTGGCTGCGCGCGGCAAGGTGAGAGAACTCAGTTGCTCTCGCGTCAAATTATACCGGCAGGGCTTCGGCCACCTTCTTTCGGTTTCGCCTAAGACTGATGTCGTCGGCGATCTGCTCGGCCTCGATCGAGATTTCGCGCAGCAATCCGGTGACCGGACTGTGAAAGCCGATGAGATAGAGGCCAAGCTCTGAAGCCCTCGCATTGACGCCGCTGCGCTCTGGCTGAACGCCGGGCTCCAGCAATTTGGCGTAGCCGGGCCGGAAGCCGGTGGCGAAGATGATCGCATCGAACTCGCCATGCCTGCCGTCGGCAAAACGGGCGCCCTGTTCGGTGATCTCGGCAATGTCGGGTACGATCTTGATCGCACCTTCGCGGATCTTGCTCACCGTGCCGATATCGATCGTCGGAATGCGGGACGCCTCGCTGATCTGCTGCAGCATTCCTTGCTTGGGCCGCTTGAGCCCGTACTTCTCCAGCCTGCCCAACGCCAGATCGAGGATGATGGGGAACAAGGCATCGTTGATGCGCTGCGGCATCAGGCGCGCCGCCATGCCGATCATCTGGATGGGCACGCCAAGCAGTTCGCGCGGTACGATATGAACGCCGCCGCGCACCGAAATCGTCGGCCGCGCACCGCCTTCCACCAGATCGAGCGCAATCTCGGCGCCGGTATTGCCCATGCCGACGATCAGCACCGGCTGACCGGCGAAAGGCATTGCGTTGCGATAGTCGGCGCTATGCAGCTTTCGGCCCTTGAAGGTATCGGCGCCGGCAAATCCGGGCATCAGCGGCTCTGCGTTGTTGCCAGATGCAATCACAACGTTTGAAGCATGCAAGGGGCCGGTCGTCGTATCCACGAGCCAGCTTCTGCCCCGCCGGGTGATCGCCCGCACTGTTTCTCCAAATCGCGGCCGCAGATCGAAACGTTGCGCATAGGCATCGAGATAGTCGACGAAGAGATCGCGCGGCACATAACGCGGATAGTCCCTGGGGAAGGGCGCGAAGGGCAGCGAGGAAAAGCGCTTGGCCGTGTGCAAATGGACGCGCTCATAGTGGCGTCGCCAGGCGGGTGCGGCCTGCTGCTCCTTTTCCAGCAGGACGAAATCCGGCCCGCTCTGCCGCAGGCACGCGGCAATGGCCAGGCCCGCCGGCCCGGCACCGATGATCGCAACTGGGGTGGTGTCGTCCAAGCGCGCCTCCGCGGCAGAATTCACAGCCCGAGAATGTCAAAAACATGGTGGGAAAGTAAAGGCCTGCCGCGCGACAAATATTTAGACAGGCAAAGGCACCGTCAACCCTACCTTGACCCGGTCCATGGCAACGAACGTGCGGAATTTTCGGACATTGTTGCTGTCGAAGAACAGTTTTCGCGTCAGCGCCTCATAGGCGCCCATGTCGGCCACTGTGATGACCAGGATGAAGTCGGCCTCGCCGGTGACGTAATAGCATTGCTGGACCTCGGGGGTCGCCGAGAACTGCCGCTTGGCCGCGTCGATCAGTTCGGCGCGTTCGCTCTCGAGTTCCACCTCGACGAAGATGGTGATGGGGTGGCCGACCGCTGCCGGCTCGACGACAGCGACATTGCCGGCAATGACGCCGGTCTGCTCCATGCGCTTGATGCGGCGCTGCACCGCCGGCGCCGACAGGTTCACCGCCTCGCCGATCAACCGCTGCGGCGTCGTGTTGTCGCGCTGCAGGATGGCAAGGATGGCGAGATCGAAACTATCGAGCGAGGACGGCAATGCAGGCAATGGAATATCCCGGACGAAACAAACTTGCATTTAAGAGACCATATTACAGCGCTCTTTGCGTCGCTCCTGCAATATGTTCTCGCTGACCAACGGGACCGGCCAATGTTCCTGCTCAACCGCAACGCATCGCACCGCCGGCCGCTCGATCCGATCGATGCCGAAACCCTTGGCGTGGCCGGAGCCGACACAGTCGAGCGTTTTCTCAGCCACCGCGACAATCACCGGATGACGCCGCTGCATGCACTGCCGGCGCTCGCCAGCGAATTCGGACTGGGCGCCATCCATATCAAGGATGAAGGCTTTCGCCTCGGCCTCGGCAGCTTCAAGGCGCTTGGC
>NZ_RZQA01000577.1:0-4186 GCF_004022915.1 Mesorhizobium sp. M7A.F.Ca.US.006.04.2.1 | reverse complement strand
GCATGGACCTGGGCGATGGAGGCGGCGGCGACCGGATCGCCGAATTGCGCGTAGAGATCGCCGACTTTGCGCCCGAGCGAGGCTTCGATGGCCGCTATGGCTTCGGCCTTCGGAAAGGTGTGCATCTTGTCCTGCAACATGGCGAGATCGAGCGCCATGTCGTTGCCGACGACGTCGGGCCGTGTCGCCAGGAACTGGCCGAGCTTTACATAGGAGGGACCGAGCCGGACGACCGCCTTGGCCAGCCGGTCGCTGCGCTCATAGGCCAGCGCGCGGCGGCGCGTGAACAGCCGTGCCATCCGCCAGCCGAACTTCGGCAGGCCGGACAGTTCCTCACCCGGCAGAGCGGCGACGACACCCTCGCGGACCAGCACCCAGCCGGCCC
The DNA here is from genome assembly GCF_004022915.1 of Mesorhizobium sp. M7A.F.Ca.US.006.04.2.1. Lineage (NCBI taxonomy): Bacteria > Pseudomonadati > Pseudomonadota > Alphaproteobacteria > Hyphomicrobiales > Phyllobacteriaceae > Mesorhizobium > Mesorhizobium sp. M7A.F.Ca.US.006.04.2.1. The sequence continues at coordinate 3,801 of NZ_RZQA01000577.1, read as the reverse complement.
TTACGAGCCGGAATCCTGCACTGACATTGCTCATGGCCGCGCCAACCCTGCCGGCTCTTTGAGCCGGCATAGCACACGTCGATTGTGAGAAATGCGGTCCGGCCTCAAAGCTTCCAGCCCGAATGAAGTGCTGCAATACCGCCGGAATAGTTGCGGAAGGAAACGCGGTCGAAGCCGGCGCGGGAAATCATCGTCGCGAAATTCTGCTGGTTGGGAAACCTGGCGATCGATTCGACCAGATAGGAATAGGGCTCGCCGTCGCCGGTGACCATCTTGCCGATCTTTGGAATGGCGTTGAACGACCAGGCTTCATAGGCCTTGTCGAGCAGCGGCATCTCGACCTCGGAAAATTCCAGGCACAGGAAGCGCCCACCGGGCTTCAGCACGCGAAACGCTTCGCCCAAGGCCACCTCGATGCGCGGTACGTTGCGGATGCCGAAAGCGATGGTATAGGCATCGAATGTGGCATCAGGGAAGGGCAGTTCCTCGGCATTGGCCTCGACGAAATCGGTGTTGCCGGACAGGCCCTTCTTTTCGGCCCGGTCGCGGCCGACAGCCAGCATCGAGCCATTGATGTCGAGCACAGTGGCATGGGCATTGCCGTGGCTGGCATCGACGATGCGAAAGGCAATGTCGCCGGTGCCTCCGGCAACGTCGAGCACCTTCCAGCCCGCCCGTTTAGGCGGATTGAGCCAGGTGACCATGGCGTCCTTCCACAGCCGGTGCAGGCCGGCCGACATCAGATCGTTCATCAGGTCGTAGCGGTTGGCGACCTTGTGGAAAACATCGTTGACCAGGGACTGCTTGTCGCCAGCCCCTACACGCTTGAAACCATAGGAGGTTTCCATGCCGCCCGCGGCCGTGGTTCTCTCAACTGACATTTTTTTGATCCGTCATAAAACCGGCGGGACCATAGCCGATCGATGGTGCGGGCGCTATTGTTTAAGGCGCGGTGTTCAGCCGCGCTTCCAGGTGGCGGGTTTTCGAGACCTGGACGGACCGACGGGATGATTGAATGCCTTTGAAAGCGGAACTGCACTGCCACATCGAAGGGGCAGCGGCGCCCGAACTCGTCATCCGCCAGGCGCAGAAATACGGCAAGGACACCTCGCCCTATATCCAGAACGGTTCCTTCGTCTGGCACGATTTCACCTCCTTCCTGGCGGCTTATGATTTTTCCGCCGATCTGTTCCGGACCGAGGAGGACTATGCGCGGCTGGCCGACCACTATCTGACCAGCCTTGCCCGCGATGGCGCCATCTATTCCGAGGTGTTCACCTCGCCGGACCACGCTAAAAAAGCCGGCCTGTCGCCCAAGGCCTATACCGACGCGCTCGGCGAAGGCATGGCCCGCGCCAAGGCCAAGACCGGCATCGAGGGCCGCATGATCGTCACCGGCGTGCGCCATGTCGGCGTCGAGTCGATCGAGCAGGCGGCGCGCTTCGCGGCGCGCTGCGGGCATCCGCTGGTCACCGGTTTCGGCGTTGCCGGCGATGAGCGGATCGGTGATATGGAGGACTATGTCAGGGCTTTCGAGATCGCTCGCGAAGCCGGGCTCGGCATCACCATCCATGCCGGCGAACTGACGGGCTGGGAGACCGTCCAGGCGGCGCTGGATCACATCCGTCCGTCCCGCATCGGCCATGGCGTGCGCGCCATCGAGAACCTGGACCTCGTCCGGCGCATCGCCGACGAGGGCATCGTGCTGGAATGCTGCCCCGGTTCCAACATCGCGCTCAAGGTGTTCGACAGTTTCGCCGATCATCCGTTTCCGGCCCTGCAGGCGGCAGGCTGCAAGATGACGCTCAATTCCGACGATCCGCCCTATTTCTGGACCTCGCTCAAGCGTGAATACGATATCGCTGCCGAGCATTTCTCGATGAACGACAAGGCGCTGACCGCCGTCACCAGAACGGCCATCGAGGCCGCTTTCGTCGATAGAAAGACAAAGACGGCACTTCTTGCCCGGTTGAACAGCGCGGCACGCTGATTTCCGCCGACAAAGCTGTGGTCGGTGCGGGCCAAGCGGTTCCTTGGCCGGCGCATTGCCGCTAGGGTTCGCCCAGGCAGCTTGAAGCGCGGCGCGTCCGAAAGGGCGATGCGCGCATTTTCGGGCGCAGGCATCAGGAGAACACCATGCAGGGCGTCACCGTCGTCGACCACCCGCTTGTCCAGCACAAGCTGACCATCATGCGCAAGAAGGAAACCTCGACGGCGGGCTTCCGCCGGCTGCTGCGCGAAATCTCGCTGCTGCTCGGCTACGAGGTCACCCGCAATCTCGAACTGACGACGACGACCATCGAAACGCCGATGGAAACCATGGAAGCGCCGACGCTCGAGGGCAAGAAACTGGTCTTCGCCTCGGTGCTGCGCGCCGGCAACGGCTTGCTGGAAGGCCTGCTCGACCTGGTGCCGGCGGCGCGCGTCGCCCATGTCGGTCTCTACCGCGATCACGAAACGCTGGAGGCGGTCGAATATTTCTTCAAGGCGCCGAGCGACCTCGCCGACCGGCTGGTGATCGTCGTCGATCCGATGCTGGCCACCGCCAATTCGGCGATCGCGGCGATCGACAAGCTGAAAGAGCGCGGCGCCACCAACATCCGTTTCCTTTGCCTGCTGGCGGCGCCCGAAGGCATCGAGCGCTTCATCAAGGCGCATCCGGACGTTCCCGTCTTCACCGCTTCGATCGACCGCCAGCTCAACGAGAAGGGCTACATCATGCCCGGCCTCGGCGACGCCGGCGACCGCATGTACGGGACCAAGTAATACCAGACCAAGTCGCCTGGTACGATTTACCAAATATTTACGCAAAGGCGCGGTTTTGGCGCGCGTTAAAGCGGCAAACACCATCCGGGCTTAACGATCGGCTGTCACTACAGCGCCGCGCGTCCGTTTCGGACGCGCAAAGGACGCTGTAGCACTTTGATTTTGTGCATGAGCCTTTCCGAAAATCGTTCCCGATTTTCGGGGTCATGCGGCGAGGCCGATCCATGCTGCGCAAACTTCTGATCCTCGCCGTTTTCGCCGGTACATCGGCATCGATACCGATTGTGTATCAGTCGAATCCGCAACTCGTCGAAAACCTGCTGAGGTCGGCGGTGCCGGGCAAACAAGCGGTCGAAGCCCAGCCGAACGTCAATCTGGCATCGGTGCCCAACAAGCCCGCGGCACCGCTGCCGATGGGCCGCAAGGTCCTCGTCGCGGCAGACGAACGCGGGCATTTCTCGTCACCCTTCAAGCTCAACGGACGTCAGGTCGACGGCATGATCGACACCGGCGCCACATTGGTCGCCATCAACATTTCGACGGCACGCAGGATCGGCCTGTCGCTGAACGCTTCCGACTTCAACCGCGAGGTCAACACCGCCAACGGCACCATCAAGGCGGCCGTGGCCATGATCGACCGCCTGCAGATCGGCAGCATCACCGTCAATGACGTCCAGACCATCGTGCTCGACGACAGGGCGCTGCGCACCAATCTGATCGGCATGAGCTTCCTCAACCGGCTCGACAAATACCAGGTCGAGAACGGCACGCTGCTGCTCGTCCAGTAAGGCTATTCGTTTTCCCAAATTCCCAAGGGAAAGCGCTATGCGCTTTTTCCCGGGGAGAACCGTTTCACACTTTTCCTGGAATTGCTCTAGCCGCGCGGCAGAATCCGCCGGATGACCGACTTGTCGGCGGGCGGCTTCGAGGCGCCGACCATATAGGCCGAAAGCACGGTTGCCGCGGCGGCCTCGGCATCGGCCGATGAGCGGGCATGGATCAGCGCCAGCGGCTCGCCGATCCCAACCTCCGCAC
>NZ_RZQA01000576.1:0-4200 GCF_004022915.1 Mesorhizobium sp. M7A.F.Ca.US.006.04.2.1 | reverse complement strand
TGACCACAAAACCGGCGCCCGCCGCACCTCCTCCCGCGGCGGGCGCCGTTTTGGTGGTCAACCCTTGGGAGGAGGTAAGGGGTGACCGTATTCGTCAAGGTCGGGGAGGAGGTCGACCCTGGCGAAATTCTGTCTAGATCGCCTGGCGGGCGATGATCTTGATTTCGTCGCGGACGATACCGAGATCATGCAGCTGGCGGTTCGAAAGGCGACCCAGCTCGGTAACCGTCTCGCGATAAACGCGCCAGTTACGATAGTTGCGGATCAGGTTCATTGTCGTTCTCTTTTTCAAAACTGGTTCGGACCATTCGCGGTCCGAAGAATTAGACCGCCTTGCGAGCGACGTAAGGAATGTCGCTGCGGCTGATGCCGAGGTCGGTCAGTTCACGGTTGCTCAGGCGGCTCAGCTCGGACACGGTGTCCCTGTAGCGGCGCCAGTTGCGGTAGTTGCGGATCAGGTTCATGGTAGTTCTCGTTTCGTCTTTCTTGCGGATCATTCCGTTTGTGTACGAACTATAAATAGGCGGACCCATATCGATTTAAAAGCGCTATGGCTGCATGGCAGCAATGCAAATTGTGCAATGCAGCATTAACGCGCGTTCACGGACCTGACACAAAGAAACCCGAATCGGAAAATGCCTTAGCGCCAACGGCTTGACCGGATCGGCTGCAAAAAAGACCAAACTGGGGGGAGAAGCAGCATGGCGAGCTATTCGTCGCGGGTCAGGGCGGATATCGCGCGCTGGCAGCAGGCCGGCATGATCGACGCCGCGACGGCCGATTCGCTGGCGCGCGATGTCGAGGCCAACGAGCGCAAGTCGCTGAGCTTCGGCTCGATCCTGGCTATGATGGCCGCCTTGCTGTTCGGCGCCGCCATCCTGATTTTCGTCGCCGCCAATTGGGACGCGATCCCGAGGCTGGCGCGCGTGGCGGCGCTGTTTGCCGTCATCCTTGGCGGCTATGTCGGCGGCGCGGTGCTGAAGGCCCGCGACCATGCGGCAATCGGGGAAGCGCTGTGGATCGTGGCGGCCGCGGCTTTCGGCGGCTCGATCGCGCTGATCGGCCAGATGTATCATCTCTCGGGCGACGAGGCCTCGGCTCTGGTGACCTGGGGAGCCGGCACGGCGCTGGCGGCGGTTGCGCTGCGATCGAACCCGCTGACGGTGGCTTCGGTCGGCATCGCCGATGCCTGGCTGTTCCTCAAAGGCTTCGACTATTACAGCCGCAGCGATTTTCCGCACGGCTTCGTCGTCATGGCGATCGTGCTGTTTGCCGTCTCGTTCTGGACCCGCAGCCAGGCGGCGCGCCACCTGATTATCCTGTCGGTGCTGTTCTATCTTATGCTGCTGGTCACCAACCACGACACGCTGCAGGTGGCGATCCCGCTGGTCGTCGCCTCGGCGCTGCTGTTCGCGGCCTCGGTCTTCGCGCCTGGCCCGGTCGACCGGGTCGTGCAACTCGGCGGCCGCTTGCCCTTGCACGCGCTGCTCGGCTTCCTCACCGGCCTCGCAATGATCCAGTTCGAACTCGCCGACGAGAGCACCTACAACAGCGGTTTTGCCCTCGCTTCGGCGATCGCGCTGGCCGGTGTTGTCGCCGCGATCGTGCTGGCAGGACGGGAGAGCCGTGGGCTACGCTGGCTTGCCTATCTCGGCTTCGCCTTCGAACTCGCCATCATCTATGTCGTGACCCTGCAATCGATGCTCGATACGGCCGGTTTCTTCCTGGCCGCCGCGGTGCTGCTCGGCATCCTCGCGATCGTCATCATCCGCGTGGAAAAACGCATGAAGGGCCCAGACGCCAAGGGAGCCACGGCATGATCACCGGGAAAAGGCTTGTCATCTCGGCGCTGGTGGTGGCGCTCGTCCAGATAGGCTTCCTGAGCTGGATCATCGCCGGCCGGGCGGCGATCCTGCGCAACGGCAAGGAAGTGCTGCTGAAGATCGAACCCGTCGATCCGCGCGACCTCCTGCGCGGCGACTATATTATCCTGGGCTACGAGATTTCACGCATACCGGTGAAAATGATCGCCAACATTCCGCCCGACAAATTTTCAAGCGACGATACGTCGATTGTGGTGCGCCTGAAGAAGGGCGCCGACGGCTATTGGCAGCCGACGGCCGCCTGGTTCGGCAAGGCGCCAACGATGGCAACCGCCGACGAGGCCGATATTCTAGGCCACATCGCCGAAGGCTGGGACCTTCGCGGCGAAGAGGCGACCATCGCGCCGGACTATGGCATCGAGCGCTTCTATCTGCCGGAAGGCGAGGGGATGGCGATCCAGAACGACATGCGGGTGCGGCCATTCGGCATCCGTCTTGCGCTTGCCGGCGACGGCACCGCACAGATCAAGGCGCTGGTCGACGGCGACAAGACGCTGTTCGAGGAACCACTCTACTAGGTCCCTTATTTCCGATGGTGTGAAGCATGCCAGTTAGCCTGTCGACGCGTGACGACATCAACCTCGACACTGTCTTCCGCGTCGCCTGGAAGAAGGACACGGTGGAGATCAGCGAGAAGGCCTTGCAGCGCATCGCCGAATGCCGCGCCTCGTTTCTGAAGCTGATCGAATCCGATCCGCCACCGGTCATCTATGGCGTCACAACCGCCATGGGGGAATTGGCAAGCCGAAAGCTCGAACCTGACGAGCGTGATCGCCATGCGCGCATCAAGGCGTTTGCCGCCGCCACCTCGTTCGGCGATCCCTTGCCGGATCGCGTGGTCAGGGCGATCGTGCTTGCCCGTCTGACAAACTTCATCGAGGGCAACGCCGCCACCACGCCGCGCATCGCGCTAGCCGTGGCCGCGATGCTCGACGGTGAGCCGATGCCTGTCGTGCCGGCCTCCGGCCAGGGCGGCGCCGGTGAGATCCTGGCGCTCTATCCCTTGTTTGCAGAACTTTCGACGCGCTTCGACCTCGAGGTCAAGGAACGCGGCTCGCTCATCAACGGCTCGCCCTGCGCCGCCGCTTTGGTGGCCGACGCAGCGCTCGCGGGGCGCCGCCGCATCCGCATGGCGCAAAAAGTGTTCGCGCTGTCGATCGAAGCGTTTCGCGCGCCGCTCGAGCACTATGACGCGGCGCTCGACACGCTCTGGGGCGATGAGCATGAGACGGCTGCCCTGCAGGGATTGCGGGAGTTTCTGGTTGGCGCCGGCGATGGGCGACGCAACTATCAGGCGCCGGTCAGCTACCGCATCGTGCCGCGCGTCCTCGGCCAGGCGCATCGTGCGCTGGCGACGGCCGAGCGGGCGGCCAATGTGTCGCTGGCCTCGGTATCGGACAATCCCGTCTACATCCCGCCCGACGATGCACATCGGCTCGGCCGCTGCATCTCGACCGGCGGCTATCACAATGCGATGGCAACGCCGGCGCTGGACGATCTGGCGGCGATATGGGCCGACATCTGCCTGCTCTGCGACCGCCACGCCTCGAAGCTTCTGAACGGCAAGGTGTCGCTGCTGCCGGATCTGCTGATGACCGGACGTCACTCAGCCGACAGCGATGGCCATGGCAATGTCGGCTATGTGCCGATGGCGATCACCGGTTATCTTGAGCAGGCCAAGCTGGCCGCACAGCGCACCTTCATTCCGGGCACGGAATCGGCTGGCGCGGGGCAGGACGACGTCGCCACGACGGCGTTCTTCGCATGGACCAAGGAAGCAACCGCCGGCCGCTGCGTCGATGCCGCCATGGCGATGCTGGCAATGATCGCCTCGCAGGCGCTGCACGTCACCGAACGGACGCCGCCGCCGACACTGCGTTCCTTCGTCGATCAAATCAGAGCTATCGTGCCGCCTGTCGGCGCCGATCGCGTGCTGGGGCCGGAGCTTGCCAGGTTGGCGGAATGGTTCACTGAGAAAGTGTTCGAGGCGTAGAGATGCCGACAAGCTGTAGCCGGTGAAATTGGTGCGCCTGAACGAACCTGCCGAGCTTCAGGTGGCCTGCCACCCGAAGCTCGAAGAGCGAAGGGTGGTGCGGACGACGGGAATCGAACCCGTACGATCAGAGATCGAGGGATTTTAAGTCCCTTGCGTCTACCAATTCCGCCACGTCCGCAGGCCAGCCCTTTTCAGACGCCAGACACAGGCCGTCAAGTCGTGTTGTTGAGCGTTCGCCGAACGTGCAAACAGACCGGGCGGCTTGATGATACTGGCGCGATCACGGAATTATCGGCGCGGCGGGTAGTGGTAGGATGCCTG
>NZ_RZQA01000575.1:0-4204 GCF_004022915.1 Mesorhizobium sp. M7A.F.Ca.US.006.04.2.1 | reverse complement strand
GTATTGGACTTGCGTTTGTAAGGCACGCGTTTGACTGGACCATAAGGTCGCCACGACAGATCCGCGACAATCTGGGCGTCGAATGCCTCGGAGAACTGCCACCGATCGGCAGAAGATCGGGCCTTGTCGACCAAGTGGCAAGATCTCCGCAATCCCGATACAGCCATAGCCTGAGAAAAGTGCGAACCGAGATAAGCCTTGCGGAAACCAGCCGCCCGATCAGGTTTCTTGGGTTGACTGCCGTATCCAACGACGGTTCGAAGAGTTCGGTGGCCAGCAATCTCGCTACGCTCTACTCGATGTCGGGCCTGAAGACGCTGGTGATTGACGCCGACATCCGGCGCCCGACCATGACCCCCTCGCGGCTTCTGAGCCAGTCGGGAGCCCTCGACCTACCGTGCCAGGACCCTGTCCGTCTCAACATCGTTCGTGCTGCGGGGCGGCCGTTCGACATCCTTTCCAGTTCGACCGTGGACGCCAGACACCTCCTGGCGCCTAGCAAGATGGAGGCGTTCCTCTCGGAGCTAGCCGCTAGTGACCTTGCCGCCAACGGACTTCCTGCCTACGACATTGTCATACTCGACCTGCCGACGCTTGCCTCGGGTGCCGACGAACTGATTGTCGGATCTGTCCTGGACGGCGTGGTGATCGTTGCCGAGTGGGGCAAGACACAGGTCCAGACGCTGCAGGAACTTGTCAAGACGTTGCAGGCCTGCAGGACCCCGATACTAGGCGTACTCTTGGCCAGGGTCCGCGCGCCCAAGCGCCGCAAAGCATGAAACCGTAGCGAGACATTCTCCTTCGGAAGTTGCAAAAAGTCTAGGAGGATCATTCCTTGGGATTAGGGGGATAGCCCCTGAGCGTCACGCTACCTCCTTTGCCCTTCTTGTCGACAACCTCCGACCTTGGAAGAGTGCAACAACAAGTCGAAACAGCGATTGTTCCATGACAACGAACGCCTTCGAGTCACATCAGGCAGCCCCGATCTGGGTTCAGCCATCTCTGCCTATCCCGTCCGACAGCCGAACGGCAGTCCTGCACGTCCTTCCCGCATCCGACAACAACGGTGCCGGGGCAGTGTTGACGGACCTTTCGCCCGCGCTCAGGTTGGGAACGACGAACCCTCCTGTGGGCGGTCTCCTGAAGCGCATCATGGATCTGGTAGTAGCATTCACGGCGCTTATGGTTGCCGCGCCGGTAATGATTGTCGTTGCTCTGCTGATCAGGATGACGGCAGGAGGCCCAGCAGTGTTCTCGCATAGCCGCATCGGCTTTGGCGGAAAGCCATTCGATTGCTACAAGTTCCGCTCGATGGTCACCAATTCGGACGAAGTTCTGAAGTCATTTCTCGACAGCAACCCTCAAGTCAGGTTGGAATGGGAGGAGACCCGCAAGATCAGGAACGACCCCCGCGTCACGGTGCTTGGGTGGATGCTGCGTAAGTCGAGCCTCGACGAACTCCCGCAATTGTTCAACATCATCCGCGGCGACATGAGTTGTGTGGGTCCAAGGCCCATCGTCAAGGACGAACTAAAATGCTACGGCGACCACTTAGGGGAATACCTTCGGGCAAAGCCCGGGCTCACCGGTCTGTGGCAGGTGAACGGAAGAAGCAGCATGGACTACGCCAACCGCGTGAAGCTGGACTGCCAGTATGTGCGGAACTGGTCGGTTTGGCTCGATATCGTGATCCTGTTCAGGACGGTTTTCGCAGTCATACGTTTCGACCGGGCTTCCTGAAGTCCCGCCGTGTCACCTTTCCTTGCGCTTCCGGTGGACGGACAGGGACAGACCGATGATATAGGCGCCAGCCAAGACGAATGACAGTATCAGGAACTTAGTGACGGTCACGTAGCCCGGCAACCCGAGCCCATTCCAGGCAAAGCTTCCGACCACAAGCAGCGCAGTCGCCGCGATCAGCGCAGGAGCCTTGAAGCGCAGTCCCATCAGAACGCCTGCCGCCGATATAGCGATTACACTCATGAGCACCGACATCTCCAGTGATACCCGCAGGAACTGATCGCCTCACTGCGGCAGGGAAGGCATCGTCAGCGTGCCCACTGATATGCGGCCTCAAAGTGCAAGGCAAGTGCCGCCGGAAATTGCTAGCATGGTCGGCCAGATCATTGAACTTGAAGCGAACCAGTTCAAAGAAAGGTGCGCGGCGGTTTTCCGTGTGGAACAGCAGAAAGACAAGCACCTGCAGCGAGCTGGCAGCTCCGCCCACTCTGAACCGTTCTGGCCATGACGCCGGCGCGTTCTTTACCCGTCCAGGCGGCCACCAACGGTCTCGGGTTCGGAGGTCATGTCGAAGGCGTTGCGAGCCGGCACCCGCGCCAATCATGAAGCCTGTCAATTGGTACCTTGAACAGAAACCGTCCCTGCCTGGACGTCGTCCTCTACAGGTAGAGCAGCCAAGCCGGACGGCGGGGCGGGGATATCGATCTTCACGGTATCGCCTGGCTCGATCGGCGTCGTTTCCTCAGCCGTGAGTTCTTGCGAGCCGCTGTCCGTCGTCCTCACGATCTTGAAGATCGGCTTGGCCCTTTCGGCGCGCTCTCTAAGGGCGAGCAGAGCAGGGGCCGTGACCTCGGTATCGTGCAACAACTGCACCGCGGTGTTGGCCTTGCTGGTCACTTCATTGAGCTGCAGTTGCGTCTCGCGCAAGGCAGCAGCGACTTCGCTGGCTTGGCTATTGCCGAGGTTGAGGATCTCGATGTCGGTCTTGCTTATCTCCTGCCTGACTCGCAAGAGCGAGGTCTCGGCAACCAACCTGTCGCTCTGCATCTGTGCGACCGTTCCCCGTAGAGAGAGTTCCCGCGGTGCAACCGCCAGCCCCTTCTGGACAAGGGCCGAAACACCCGCGAGTTCCTTCTGGATAAGTTCGATCTGTTGGTCGTGGAAGGCCATCTGCTGGCCGAGCGAGGTCAGTTCCTTTTCGAGGAAATCCTTGAGTTCGCGCAGGGCACGGAGTTGCGTCGCCATGGCGTCCTTGCGGACGGCGAAGATCTTGCGCTCCTGCTCCATCGCCACCGCGACCTTCTCGTTCGAAGCTCTGTCCTTCAGTTGCGCAGGGAAGGCGATGTCGTCGCTGCCAGCTAGTTCTGATTCCAGCCGTGCTTTGCGGGCGAGCAGACTGACGTTGCTCAGCGCCAACAAACCCACATCGCCCTGACCCACGATGACTTCACGCTCGAGCCTCGACATGTCTTCCTCGCGTGTTCGCAGGCCGCCGGCGATTCCCAGCGCCTGCAGCACCGTCAGCCCGGGCCTGTAGGGGAACTCGCCTGGCTGCGTGACGTAGCCGACAATGTAGAACGGCCTGTACTGGACAATCTCGACAGCGACATCCGGCTGGCGGCCGAGGCCCATGTGCTGCATCAGGCGGTCGCCGATCGCGCGGGCGAGGTCGCCGGGGGCGGTGCCCTGCGCGCGTATCTGGCCGACAAATGGAAGGAAGAGCGTGCCGTCGGCACCGACGACGAAACTGTCGTTGAGAGCCGTCCATTCGAAGATCACGTCGCGTGATGCGCGCCATTCGTAGACCTTGAGCCTGACCTTGTCCTGAGGTCCGAAGAGGTACTCGGCAGCCACCGTCGGCAAGGGGCAGGCAGCCGCCGCCAATGAAGCCGCCGCCACTGTCACAAGCCATTTCCGCATTGTCTTCCCACCTTCAGATTTTCAGGATGTATTCGGGTTCGATTCGTCCCATGGCGATGTGCCGGATCGCCAGCATGTTACCCCTGAGCCTGCCCCTGCGATCGATATACGGCTCAGGCCGCAGGCTCTTTGCGAGATTCGCGGCGATATTCCTGAACATCAGCGGAAGTGCGAAAGAGGCCGGAACGGAGCCCTTCCTGATCAGATAGATCGCATTCGCAACCTGGGAGTAGCCGAACCGCTCGCCGCTGACCCGCCCTGTCTTGATACCGAGATGGACGCCCGTGATCGCGGTCACGCAGACCACGCGGCCTTTGGATCTCATTTGGCTGGTGAAGTCGATGTCTTCCTGCCAGCCGTACAAGACGAGGCGCTCGTCGAAGCGCAAATCGCCCACAAGCGAGGAACGCAAGGACATGTTGCATCCGTATGCTCCGACATGGTCGACCACCGGCGGTCCATCATGTTTTTTGCCCTCGTTTTCCCGCAAGGCGGCTTCGGCATTTTCCCAGGTGAGGCCAGCATTCGTGGCACCGTCCCTGAC
>NZ_RZQA01000574.1:0-4209 GCF_004022915.1 Mesorhizobium sp. M7A.F.Ca.US.006.04.2.1 | reverse complement strand
TGTAAGGCATGATGCCGAGCGCAAAGATCGCCATGCGCTGCACGGCGCCGCCGGCGAACATGTTGAACATGCCGAGCACGCCCTTGCTCTGCGAAGAGAAGGCCTGGGCGAAGGCGTCGGGATTGATACCGGGAAGCGGGATGTAGGTGCCGAGGCGATAAACCAGCAGCGCGCCGATCGTGAACCAGATGCGCTTCTTCAAATCCTCCGCCTTGGCGAAGGCCGAGAAATTCAGATCCGAGGCTAATTGTTCAGCAGCCGAAGCCATGCCTGATTCTCCGCTTGGTAACGCTTGATGGCCCTGAGGTCAGGCGGCGCGTTTCACCGAAGCTCACGAGATAAGCTCCGGGCTCTAAACATGCAAGCGGCCGCGTTGACGCGGCCGCCTCGTTGAGCAGATCAAAGCGAAATCGTGAGCAAAAACGGATTCCACTCCTGCCGATCGCGCTTCAAATTGCCGTTACTCGGCAGCTGCCTTTTCCTGCGGCAGCTTGACCGAACCGCCGGCCTTTTCGATCTTCTCGATCGCGGCCTTGGAGGCGCCGGCGACGTCAAAGGCGAGCTTCGCCTTGATCTCGCCATCCGAGAGGATGCGCACGCCGTCCTTGACGCGGCGGATGACGCCGGCGGCAACCAGCGATTCAGCCGTCACGGTTGCCTTGGCGTCGAGCTTCTTGGCGTCGATGGCCACCTGGATGCGGGCCAGCGACACGACGGTGAAGCTCTTGGCGAAGATGTTGTTGAAGCCACGCTTCGGCAGGCGCCGGTAGAGCGGCATCTGGCCACCCTCGAAGCCGTTGATGGCGACGCCGGAGCGCGCCTTCTGGCCCTTGACGCCGCGACCGCCGGTCTTGCCGGAGCCGGAGCCGATACCACGGCCGAGACGCTTCTTGGAGTGCGTCGCGCCGTCCTTGTCACGCAGATCGTTGAGTTTCATCTGACTTCTCCTGCGCTCTGGCTCAGCCCTCGTCCACGACGCGGACGAGATGCTGGACGGCAGCGATCATGCCGCGCACGGAGGGCGTATCTTCCAGCGTGCGCTGCTTGTGCATCTTGTTGAGGCCGAGGCCGACCAGCGTCGCGCGCTGTTCCTTCGGACGGCGGATCGGCGAACCGATCTGCTCAACGGTGATGGTCTTGGTTGCTTTCTTGGCCATGGTCAAAATCCCTGGTCAGATCGACTATTCTTCAGCCGCAACGGCGGTGCCGCGGCGGGCCTGAAGGGTCGAATACTTGATGCCGCGAGCAGCAGCCACATCCTTGGGATGCATCTGGCTCTTCAGCGCGTCGAAGGTGGCGCGAACCATGTTGTAGGGGTTCGACGAACCCATCGACTTGGCGACCACGTCATGCATGCCGAGCGTCTCGAAGACAGCGCGCATCGGGCCACCGGCGATGATGCCGGTACCTTGCTTGGCGGCGCGCAGCAGCACGCGTCCAGCACCCCAGCGTCCTTCGACGTCGTGATGCAGCGTACGGCCCGAGCGCAGCGGCACGAAAATCATGTCGCGCTTGGCCGATTCAGTTGCCTTGCGGATAGCTTCCGGCACTTCGCGCGCCTTGCCGTGACCAAAGCCGACGCGGCCCTTCTGGTCGCCGACGACGACGAGTGCTGCAAAACCGAAGCGACGGCCGCCCTTGACGACCTTGGCGACGCGGTTGATGTGGACGAGCTTGTCCACCATGCCGTCATCGCGTTCTTCACGATCGCGGCCGCGGCCGCCATCCCTACGTTCCTGTGCCATATCCTGTTCCTTGTTTTTTTCCGGAAGCACGGTTGCTGATAAGATCCGGTGCCTCGCCCCGATTAAATCGGGAAACGGTCACCGGGGGCGAAATCATTTCCTTCGCATAATCTTTATCCGAAAAGTCTGCAACTTTTCGGGATCATGCTTAGAAGCTCAAGCCACCTTCGCGGGCAGCCTCGGCGAGCGCCTTGACGCGGCCGTGATAGATGTAAGCGCCGCGGTCGAAGACGACTTCCTTGACGCCGGCCTTGGTGGCGCGCTCGGCGATCAGCTTGCCGATCGCGGTGGCGGCAGCGGTGTCGGCGCCGGTCTTGAGCGAACCCTTGAAGTCCTTCTCGAGCGTCGAAGCGGCGGCGATGGTGTGGCCCTTGGCGTCGTCGATGACCTGCACATAGATGTTCTTCGACGTGCGGTGGACCGACAGACGCGGACGCTCGCCGGCGACCTTCTTGATCTGACGACGGACGCGCTGCGCGCGGCGCTGCGTGGATTCCTTGGTACCCATGATGGTCTTCCTTGCCTTCAAAAAACGGGGGCCGCCATATGCGGTAGGCGAAAGCGCCTCCCGCGACCGCTCCCCGCGGCGTTACACTCTTGGCTTGGCCCTTTCCGAAAAGTCTTCAACTTCTCGAGGCCAGGCCTACTACTTCTTCTTGCCTTCCTTGCGGACGATCTTCTCGCCGGCGTAGCGGACGCCCTTGCCCTTGTAAGGCTCGGGACCACGATACTCGCGGATCTCGGCCGCAACCTGGCCGACCTGCTGCTTGTCGATGCCGGCCACGGTGATTTCAGTCGGCTTCGGCACGGTGATGGTGATGCCCTGCGGCGTCTCATAGACGACGTCATGGCTGAAGCCAAGCGCCAGCTGCAGGTTCTTGCCCTGAAGTGCCGCGCGATAGCCGACGCCGGTGATCTCGAGCTTCTTCTCGAAACCGTCCTTGACACCCTGCAGGATGTTGACGATCTGCGTGCGCGACATGCCCCACTTGGAGCGGGCGGTCTTGGTCTGGTCGCGCGGCTGGACAGCGATCTCGCTGCCTTCCATCTTGACCAGCACTTCGTCGTTCACCACGAACTTCAGCTCACCCTTGGGGCCCTTCGCCGTCACGGTCTGGCCGTTGACGGTCGCGGTCACGCCCTGCGGCAGCGAAACGGGTTTCTTTCCAATACGAGACATTTTGTTGTCCTCGTCACTTCTCTTGTTTCAGGTCTCTGTCTTCGGGAACGATCCGAAGACCGGATTCCACTTTGCGGTCAACTGCCAGATCAGAAGATCTGGCAGAGGATCTCACCGCCGACGTTCTGTTCACGTGCTTCATGGTCGGCCATCACGCCCTTCGGTGTCGAAAGGATGGCGATGCCGAGGCCGTTTGCGACCTGCGGAATCGACTTGGCCGAAACATAGACGCGGCGGCCTGGCTTCGAAACGCGGGCTATTTCGCGCACGACCGGCGCGCCGTCGAAATACTTCAGCTCGATCTCGATTTCGGACTTGCCGTTGTCGAAGTCGGTCTGGCTGTAATCGCGGATATAGCCTTCAGCCTTCAGCACGTCGAGGACGCGGGTGCGCAGACGCGAAGCCGGCGTCGAAACGCTCGACTTCTTGCGGCCATACGCGTTGCGGATGCGGGTCAGCATATCGCCGAGAGGATCGCTCAATGACATGTTATGTCCTCCTTACCAGCTCGACTTGACCAGGCCCGGGATCTGGCCGTTATTGCCGAGATCACGAAGCGCGATGCGCGATACTTTGAGCTTGCGATAGTAGGCGCGCGGACGGCCGGTGACTTCGCAGCGGTTGCGGATGCGGATCTTGGCCGAGTTGCGCGGCATGGCGGCAAGCTTGAGCTGAGCGCGGAAACGCTCTTCCATCGGCTTGGACTGATCCATGATGATCGCCTTGAGCGCAGCCCGCTTGGGACCGTACTGGTCGGCAAGCTTGCGGCGCCTGTTGTTCTTCTCGACTGAGCTGGTCTTTGCCATTTCAGATTTTTCCTTTTCTCGCTGCCGTTACTGGCGGAAGGGGAAGTTGAAGGCCTTGAGCAATGCCCTGGCTTCGTCGTCCGTCTTCGCAGTCGTACAAACGATGACGTCCATGCCCCAGATCTGATCAACCTTGTCGTAGTTGATCTCCGGGAACACGATGTGTTCCTTGATGCCCATGGCGTAGTTGCCACGGCCATCGAAGCTCTTCGGATTCAGTCCGCGAAAGTCGCGGACGCGCGGCAGTGCGATGTTCACGAGACGGTCGAGGAACTCATACATGCGTTCCTTGCGCAGCGTGACCTTGGCGCCGATCGGCATCTTCTCGCGGACCTTGAAGCCGGCGATCGAGTTGCGGGCGCGGGTGACGACGGCCTTCTGGCCGGCAATCATCGCCAGGTCTTCGGCCGCGATCGAAGGCTTCTTCGAATCGGCGGTCGCTTCGCCAACGCCCATGTTCAGCACGATCTTGTCGATG
>NZ_RZQA01000573.1:0-4219 GCF_004022915.1 Mesorhizobium sp. M7A.F.Ca.US.006.04.2.1 | reverse complement strand
ATCATCTTCGAAGATGCCGACATTGACGGTGCTGCTGACGGTGCGGTCCAGGCGAAGTTCCGCAATGCCGGCCAGACCTGCGTTTCCGCGAACCGCATTTACGTCCAATCGAGCGTTCACGATGAGTTCGTCAAGAAATTCGTGGAAAGAATCCGGCACTTGTCGGTTGGCGACGGATTCGATGCCGGAGTGGACATCGGACCGCTCATCGACAAGCATGCTCTGGCCAAGATCGAGTCTCACGTCGCAGATGCCATTGCGAAAGGCGGCACAATACGATGCGGGGGCCAGCGTATCGGCAAGAATGGCACGTTTTTCGAACCCACGGTCCTCACCGAGATTTCCAGCGTCATGGCAGTCGCGCAAGAGGAGACATTCGGGCCGCTCGCGCCGATCATTCGCTTCAACGATGCGGATCAGGTCGTGCGCGAGGCCAATGACACGATATACGGCCTCGCCGCATACTTCTATGCCTCAAACCTGAAGCGGGTCTGGCGTGTGGCAGAGGCTCTGGAATATGGCATGGTTGGCATCAACACGGGACGCATGTCCTCGGAGGCGGCACCGTTTGGCGGGATCAAACAATCCGGCATCGGGCGGGAGGGTTCCCGTCATGGCCTCGAGGACTATCTGGAAATGAAATATCTTTGCATGGGCGGGATTTGAAACCTGCTGCACTGTCTCTCCGCCCCACCGGGGGGCGGCCTGCGGTCAATGCCGCCACCTAATTGGAAGTTCCAAACGCCGTTGACCTGAAACACGGATGCCCGGCAGGAGACTGAGCTCGCTGTCGGGCCGGACATGCCTTGGGAGGGCATAAGTCAGCGCTCCTAGGGCCGATGGGCCACTCAGTTCGTGCGCCTTTTGCCGATTGCGTTGCATGTGCCGTGCCAAGCCAAAAAGCATTGATAAACCGCCGATGGATCAGCTTTTGCCCTGTTGCGCATTCTACATTGTGGGATATGCGACAATGCCCAAGCGGTTGAATCGTCGTGTTGCAGAACCCCAGACGGGTCATGACTGCTATTCTTAGGACAGTGCGCAGCAAGCCGCTACTCGCTGCACTCCAGGCACACCATTTCCATAATCAAGCGGTGGGTGCTATGTTGACCGAGCTGTCGACCAGGGAACGGTGTGAGGCCTCAGATCCCTCCATATTGTTGCACCCGCCGGTCCAACAGGACTGCAGGTCCGGCCTCAAAGGATCTTGGCTGCTATGGCGACATTGCGGTGCACGCCGCTTTCCGACCAATGATGTGCGTCCAGGTCGAGGCCGGCCCTAATGAACCACCGCCTTGGCACCCTCGCCCATCTCATTTCGGCATCGACAAGCTAGACCAGAGCGCACTTGCAAGGCGCCATGCAGTCCTGTCGGCGGGCGAACTGTTGGTGACGGGTACAGCTGCGAGCGAACGTTCATCCACCGACGCACAGCGCGGACTGTCGCTTTTCAAATTAGGAAATCTCTGTAGCCACCATTCATGAGCGCGCGGCCACGCGAGACGGCCCGACGGATGCGGTCGCGCAGATGATCGCGAGGATCCGCCCAGTCGGCATGGACGCGCCGTTGACCGATGAGAACTTCGGCGAGCTCGCGATGAGGTGCTCCGGCGAGCGAACCGTCGAGCGCACGAAGAACGAAGGACAAACGAACGCCGCGCTTTTCCGGCGCAAACAAGCGGGGGGGCAACTGTTGCCCTAGACTGAGAGCATTGAGGCACTCCAGTCCCCTCAGTCGATGCTTTAAAAGCACCGCGGGCCAGATGGCTTGCGTATGCAGGCAAACAGGGTGGAGGATATTCGCGCCCGAGACGGCGAGCTGCAGCGCGTGGTCCGCATTGCGAAGAAGAACATGCTGGCTCTTGTCGGGCGCCAGCAGGACGATTGCACGACAGGGCAATGCCGAGAGTTCGAACGGCGGTGTCGGCGACGAGGCAGGCAACCGTTCCGCAATGACCGGCAGCACATGGACGCACCAGAGCGGACACCAGAATACGACCGAAGCGCGGCCACAAGACTCCGCGAAACAGAACACCCCAGCGTGACAGGTCGCCGGCCGACGCGACCATATCGAGAAAGGATTGGAGAGACCAAGTCTTGCAATGCTGGCGCGCAGCGGTCAGATCGCGCTGGAACGCTGGATTGCGGCGTAAGAACTCCCAAGCCCACTCCCGCAGCGTCAGGCCAGCGGTGTAGTCGTATGATCTTTCATCCCGCCAATCGGCCTGATCCGCGCCAGTCAGGAGATTCATGACTGACATCCCCTGCCCGCGCCTGCGTGCGTCGAAACATTATGCCACTTCGCAAAGCATCGGCGAAGGCAGCAGACGTCGAAGACCCCGTTTCGTTGAAGCGTCAGCCATCGCCACTGTCGGCGACAGAAGATGTGCCCAAATTGCCACCAGACCGTCGAACTGGCACAGCGACGGCCAGCGCGACCTGGAATTGATCCCGTAACGGTCATCGGCTCCTGCGTCGCGATCCAGACGTCCCTTGAAGGCGCAGTAGCGCGGCAGTGGATCGCACGCTGCTTGTCGGCAAGTTGTCGTAGCGGCGGCGCCATAGGCACGGTCATCGGAGGGTCTCCTGCGGCAAGCTTTCGCCATTGGAGGCCAATCTCCCCGCTAGGGCAGCCTGTGCAGTTGCACAGGTGAAGCGGATCAATCAGGGGGAGCCATGGCGGAAACTGGATGATGGCGGCTTGAGGAGAGCGGCGTATCGAGGCGGGTGATGAAGCCTGCCAGTACCTCTCAAGGAGAGTGATACGCCATGAACGAGACTATCAACACATTGTTCGCCTTCGTCAGCCCGACGAAATCGATGATACCCTGACGGATGTACTTCGCAGCGGCGCGCGCAAATTGCTTGCGCATGCGATCGAGATGGAGGCCGAGGCGTATGCCAAGGCGGTCGACTGCCTGACGAAAGATCATATTGCGTCGCTGGCGCTCTACGATTTCCCCGCCCAACACTGGGATCATCTGCGAACGTCCAATCCCATCGAAAGCGTCTTTGCAACCGTTCGCTATCGCACGGTGCGTACCAAGGGCTCGCTATCCTCGAAAACCGCCCAGCTGATGGTCTTCAAGCTGTTGGCCGCGGCCAGGAAGTGGCGACGATTGAAAGGACAAAATCAGTTGCCGAAACTCATCGCAGGTGCCAGGTTCCTGGACGGAATCCAGGTCATCGAAACGAAGCCGCAGAGCGCCGCTTGATCAGCCTCGTCACCCAAATTCCAGCATAGCTCCATCGGAACTGCCAGCCTTCCTTGCCGATCAGGCGCATATCAGCGCTGACGATACCGAGGACGGCGATGGCGGTCACCTCCAGGCCGCCGAGTAACGACCCTCAAAACACCGCACTGGTCGAGGCCAGCCTGAACCGGTATCTTGTGCCTGCCCTCGGGAGTCGCTCTATCCACCATGTGATCGACACCGACATTGCTAACATCACCAAGAAGATCGTCGCCGGGGGTCACCCGCAAGCGGCTAACACGGCCTTCTGGTGTATGCGGGCATTTTTCAACTGGTGTCGCAAACCGCCGCAACGGCTCATCCGCGGTTTCCCCGCGAGGGATTGGAAAATCCGGATCCGGCCCCGATCGTCAAGCGCAAGCGAGTGGTGAACGATGCCGAACTGGCGGCTATATGAACGGGCTGTGAGCCCGAACCGGGCGATATCGGCTATTCGTTCGGCTCCATCGTCAAGCTGCTCATTCTGACCGGACAGAGGCGTACGGAAGTTGCCGCGATGCGTTGGTCCTCAACCTTGAAGCCGGAACATGGAACTATCGGGTGACCGCACGAAGAACGAAGAGCCTACGCTTATTCCGCTGTCCACACTGGCGGTGTCGGTCCCCCAGACGGTACCGAAGACCAATGACACGTTTTTTTCCCTGCGAGGGGCAACGAAAGAAGCCACTTCTCAGGCTACGCGAAGGGCAAGAAGGCTCTAGACGGCAAGGTCAATACTGACGGGGTGGCTTTGGAGAACTGGACCCTTCACGATCTGCGCAGGACGCTCGCGACAAATCTCGGCAGGCGGCAGGTATTGCCACACGTCATCGAGCACATACTGAATCACAAGGCGGCGTCCTTGACAGACATTGGCGAAATCTACAATCTCTATAGCAACGTCAAGGAGAAGCGCGAGGTGTTGCAGATGTGGTCAAATCACATCGAATGGCTGATCAAGCAGGCTGCGGATGACGCTCTGGCGG
>NZ_RZQA01000572.1:0-4224 GCF_004022915.1 Mesorhizobium sp. M7A.F.Ca.US.006.04.2.1 | reverse complement strand
CGGCTGCACATCAAGCAGGGCTCGACCACCATCTATGTCACGCACGACCAGATCGAGGCCATGAGCCTGGCCGACCGCATCGTCATCATGCACGCAGGCGTCTTGCAACAGGTCGGCACGCCCGACGAGGTCTATTCGCAGCCGGCAAATCTGTTCGTGGCGCAATTCGTCGGCAGCCCGGTGATGAATGTCACCGATGCCGCAGTCGCCGAGACCGGATCCGCGGTCTCGGTAACGGTCGGCGGCGCGGCTTCTGGCTTCGAATTTCCGCAGGCATTGCTGTCGAAGCTCAACGGCCATGCCGGGCGGGAGCTCGCGCTGGGCATTCGCCCGGAGGGCGTGCTCATTCGGCGCGAGGCGACCGAGGGCTTCGTGCCTGTCGACACGCATATCGTCGAGCCGCTCGGCTCCTTCGACATCGTCGATCTCAAGGTCGGAACCGAGTTGCTGCGGGCCCGCACCAAGAGCGGCTTCGTTGCCGGACCCGGTGAAAGGGTCTTCGCCAGGATCGACCCGACCCAGGCGCATTTCTTCGACAAGGCAAGCGGCAAGTCGCTCGAGGTGAGACTCTGATGGCCCATATCCAGCTCAAGAACATCTCAAAGACCTTCGGCAACCACACGGCGCTCACCGGGCTCGATCTCGATATTGCCGATGGCGAGTTCTTCGTGCTGCTGGGCGAGACGGGCGCCGGCAAGACGACGACGCTGCGGCTTATCGCCGGCTTGGAAAAGCCCAGCGAAGGCCAGGTCTTCATCGACGGCGTCGACGTTGCCGACTGGGGTGCGGCCGAGCGTGACGTGGCGCTGGTGCTGCAGCAATATTCGCTCTATCCGCGCTACACGGTGCGCGAAAATCTCGAATTCCCGCTGAAGCCGAAAATTCGCCGGCTGCCCGACGCCGAGATCAAGGACCGTGTCGACCGTGCCGCCCGTACGCTGCGGATCGAGCATCTGCTCGACCGCAAGACGGATCGGCTGTCCGGCGGCGAGATGCAGCGCGTCTCGATCGGCCGCGCCATCGTGCGCAAGCCGCGTGTGTTCCTGATGGACGAGCCGCTGTCTGCGCTCGACGCCAAGCTGCGCGAGGCGCTGCGGACTGAACTGAAGAACCTGCAGATACAGCTCGGCGCCACCTTCCTGTTCGTCACCCACGATCAGATCGAGGCGATGTCGATGGGTGACAAGGTCGGCGTGCTCAACCATGGCCGAATCGTCCAGACCGGCACACCGCATGAGATCTACAACAATCCACGCGACACCTATGTGGCGAGCTTCGTCGGCTCGCCGCCGATGAACCTCATCGACGGCAAGCTCGTGAACGGCCGCGCGGTGATGGCGCCGCTGAATTTCGAATTGCCTTTTTCAGGGGGTGCCAAGGCGGGCGGGGCGACCGATGGTCGCCCGCTCGTCTTCGGCATTCGTCCCGAGGACGTCCATCTCGAGAGCGGCGCGCCGGTCGAGGCGCGTGTCCACGACGTCGAGAACCACGGCGTCGAAAAGATCCTGACGCTGCGCGTCGGCGACACGACACTGCGTGCCACCGTGCCGGCCAGGACCGATGTCGCCATCGAGCAGGCGGTGCGCTTTGCCTGGAACCCCGACAAGGTGGTGCTGTTCGACAAGGGCAGCGGCGTCAGCTTGCGACACGCCTCATAGGCTGCATGCGAGCCTATTTCTGGAAGTAGGTTTCGTAGGGCGTGTCGTTGATCAGCAGGATCACGCATTCCGTGTCGGAGACGCAGGCGTCGTCATGCATCTCATTGGCTTTCTGGGTCCAGTAGGATCCAGGAGGCAGTTCGACCTTGGTCGCCTCGCCGCCATCCATCTGCCAGTGCGCCCACATCCTCTTTATGACCACCGCACGATAATCCGCGGTGTGCGCATGGACCGGTGCGCGCCAGTTGCCGGGAACCTTCAGCAACGTGCCTGCCGGACCCTTGGCCCGCTCGCCCCACAATGGGCCAAGACGATGCGGCTGGTCGGGTACTTCCGCCATATAGGGGATCTTGTCGGCCGGCAGGTAGCTGTCCTCGAGGGCAAAGGCGCGCCCGGGAACCGCAAGCATGACGGCGAGTGCGATGAGCTTCGGATGATTTGGCATTGGTTCTCCTCTTCGGACCGGCTTGCCGCCGGCCTCTCGCTGCCTGGTTCTGGCAAGCTATTGCATGCGGGTGGCCCGGCAATGGCATTGCGTCCGGAAGGCTTGGCAATTCATCCAGACCCAGCGATCCACGGCCGCGCTGCGGCTGGTGCCGATGCGATTGATGCCGCGCGCCATGTCGATCATCCTGACCGGCGTTTCGCTGGCGACCGTCTGTGCGGCGTCGGTCGGCGCCTATGTCGGTGACATCTGGGGCTGGCGCACGGCCTTCATGATTGCGACCGTGGTCGCCGCCCTGGCGCTGCTGGTGCAGCTGGCCACCATTCCGAAATTGCCCCCCGTGGGTGTGGCAAGCTTCCGCACCTTGCTCGACGTGCTGAAGCGTCCGTCGATCAGAGTGGCGCTGCTGGTCGCTTCGTGACACTTTGCCGGCTTCACCTATGTCCGTCCCTTCCTCGAGAAGGTCCCCGTGCTCGACATCGAGACGATCTCGCTGGTGCTGCTGGCCTATGGCATTGGCGGCTTCTTCGGCAATGTCGCCGGCGGCATCCTGGCCGAGCGCAGCCTCAAGGCAGCCGTTGGGCTGGCGCCCTTGCTGATCGCACCGGCCGCCGCCTCGATGCTGGTTTTCGGAGCTTCGCCGACGATCGCCGCTGCCGCCGTTGCGGTCTGGGGCTTTGCTTTCGGCGCGGTTCCGGTCGGGCTGCAGAGCTGGCTGGTGCGGGCAGCACCCGACCAGGCAGAAAGCGCCGGCGGACTGATGGTGGCGACGTTCCAGGTGGCGATCGCGCTCGGCGCCGTCTTCGGCGGCCTGCTGGTCGACCACACCGGCGTCGCCAGTGCCTTCGCCCATTGCGGCGCGGCGACATTGCTGGCGGCCAGCGTGGTGTTCCTGCGCGGCCCGAAGCAGGCCGAGTAGCCTCGCCGCAATCAGGCTTCCCTGACACCTGCGCGTCGGCCCGAGAACCATCACGGTTTTCGGGTCGACGCCGTTGTGACGGCAGCGACGAACGAACTCAGGCCGACCGCCCGTCGAAATCGAAGACCGACAGGGTCGAGGGGTCGAGATCGGCCACGCAGTTGATGTTGATGTAGGCGCTGCGTTCACGGCCCTCGCGGACATCCTCCGCAAAGGGATGGATGCCGCAGGCCCGGCAGAACCGGTGCGCGATGGCATGATTGCCGAATGTGTAGGTGCCCAAATCGTCGCCCCAGGCCAGGACCCGCAAGGTCCCGTGCGGGATGGCACACAACAGGGCGCCCTTGCGCGAGCAGATCGAGCAATTGCACCTGATGGCGCTGGTCAGTTCGGCCTTGAATTCGAAGGCGACCTTGCCGCAGTGGCAACTGCCTTTGTTCCTCGCATTCGACAGGGTGCAAAACCGTCTGCGCCGGGTTAAGTCTCGGCAAGCCAGGCACTGGCCGCTATCCCTTAAGACGTTCAGGGCGTCCGGAGTCCGACACCGAAAATGCAATCCGTCCGTGATCATCTGGAAATCATCCTTGCGCGCCTCGCCGCCCGTGCCGGCGAAGAGCGTGTGTTCACGAAGCTCTATGCCGAAGCCGCGAGGGCCGCGGCCGATGCCAGCGATGCGCGCAGCCAAGCCGGCGTGACGCTCGGGCCGCTCGACGGCACCATCGTCTCGATCAAGGATTTGTTCGATGTCGCCGGCGAGCCAACCACGGCCGGCTCGCTGATGCTCAAGACCGCCGCGCCCGCCTTGCGCGATGCCGTGATCGTCAGCCGGCTGCGGCAGGCCGGCGCGGTCATCGTCGGCAAGACCAACATGACCGAATTCGCCTTCACCGCGATCGGTGACAACCAGCACTATGGCACGCCCGGCAATGCGATGGATGCCAGCCGTATCCCGGGAGGTTCGTCTTCGGGCGCCGGCGTTTCGGTCGGCGAAGGCACCTGCGACATCGCCATTGGCTCGGATACGGGCGGTTCGGTGCGCATACCGGCATCGCTGAACGGCGTCGTCGGCTTCAAGCCGACGGCGCGGCGCGTGCCATTGACCGGCGCCTACCCATTGTCGGCAACGCTGGATTCGATTGGACCGCTGGCGCTGAGCGTCACCGCATGCGCGGTCGCCGATGCCGCGATGGCCGGCGAAGAAC
>NZ_RZQA01000571.1:0-4226 GCF_004022915.1 Mesorhizobium sp. M7A.F.Ca.US.006.04.2.1 | reverse complement strand
GACATACGCGAGCCCGCCTCCGACAGGCCTTGCGAGACTTCCGCGCGCCAGCTCTGGATGTAGCCATCGCGGTCGGCGGCCACCGTCGCCTGTTGTCGCTTGGCAGCTTCCGATGTCTGCTCGGCGTTGCCGAGCGCCCGGGACATCTCTGCCCAGTTGTCCTCGGCCAGAAGCGTATTGAGGCGGCTGCCCACCTGTCTTGCTTCCAGTTGCTTGCGCATCCGTTCGATCGAAGCCGCGACGGCCAGTCGCTGGCGGTAGCCGTCAGCATCGGACTGGGAACGCGAGATCACGGAACTGAGTTCATCGCTCTGCCGGTCAAAACTCGACAGCTTGGCGTCGTAGACGGCTTTTCGACGATCGAAGATTGATGCCTGCAGGGTCCAACTCGGGTCCAGACCGTCATAGCTGAAGGGCTTTCCGTCGGCTTCCGCTTTCAAACGGGCCACTTCGGCTTCAAGTGTCGAGACCTGTGTCGTCAGCGCAGCAAGGTCAGCGGAGGCGAAGGTCGCGTCGAGGCGTGCAAGCGTTTGACCAGCTCGCACGCGCTGTCCTTCGCGCACCTCGATCGAGCGGACGATCGCCGTCTCGAGCGGCTGCACCAGAATATTCGGCGATTGCGACACCACGAGCCCTCTGGTGGAGACGACCTGATCGACCGGTATGAGCCCTGAGAGTGTTATCAGGGCAACGACCATGCTTGAGATGATCCAGACCATGCCGCGCGCCATTCGTGGGACGGGCGCATTGGCGATGGCCGTCGACGGCCATTGGAATTCCAGGATGACGGGCATCGTCGGATCGCTCGGCTCTGTCCGGCGCCGGACGGGAAGACTGGAATGGGTGATGCTGCTCATGGGCGCCCCGAAGCCGATGCTCACACAAGTCTCGGCGGCACAGCGGCCAGACGAGCTTGGCGATTGTCAAGATGCCGGTTCTGCTGCATCCAAAGCTGGCGGTAGAGCGCGCATCGTTCGAGCAGGGTCGCATGCGGCGCGACATCGAGGACCTGGCCCTGATCCATGACCAGGATCTGGTCGCATTCGGTCAGCGAGGAAAGCCGGTGCGAAACAATAATCATCGTGCGGCCCCTGGCGATGCGCATGAGATTGGCGCTGACCACCGCCTCGCTCTCCGGATCAAGCGCGCTGGTCGCCTCGTCAAGGATCATGACAGTCGGATCGTGGATGAGCGCGCGCGCAATCGCCAGCCGCTGCTTTTGACCACCCGACAGGTTGGGCGAACCTTCCTCAATATAGGTGTCATAGCCGTTGGGCATGCGTTCGATGAATTCTTCGGCGCCGGCAAGGTGAGCGGCTCGCATGGCGTCGGAAAGGGTCAGGCCGGGGCGCCCGGCGATGATGTTGTCTCGAATCGACCCGCGGAAAAGGAAATTGTCCTGGAGGACCACGCCGAGCCCCTGGCGAAGGTGACGCAGGTTGATTTCCTTGAGGTCGACGCCATCCAGCTTGAGAAAACCGCTGTAATCGCGATTGATCCCCTGCAGAAGCCGCGCAATTGTCGATTTCCCCGAACCGCTGCGCCCGACGATGCCGAACATCGTCCCTGCTGGAATGTCGAAGTTGACCCGGTCAAGCGCTGGCGTGTTGGTGCCGATGTAGGTGAAGGTCAGATCACGGAAACTGATCTCGCCAACGAGCTTCGGTCTCAGACCTGTGGAATTCGAACTGCTTTCCAGGGGCCGGTTGAGGACGGATCCTGCCTCGCTGATTGCCGCCCCTACCTCCTCGAAGTCCTCGACCAGTCGAGCAAGACCGACGAGAGGCTGTGCGACGCGTTGGGCGATCATCATGAATGCGAACAAGCTGCCGACCATGTAGCCAGACGTGTCGCTCATCGCGAGATAAGCTCCGATCAGCATGGTGCCGAGGACCATCGCACGCTCGATTGGCGTGACAAGCGTCTGCGGCCAGTTGGCAAGCTGCCCGAAGGCAAGGCGCGCCCTGCCCGCTTCCGCCACCCGCTCGTCCCAAAGCGCCCTGCGTTGCGGTTCGAGACCGAGCGCCTTCACCGTCTTGATGCCGACGACGGTTTCGCCGAGCGCCGCCGCCTTCCAGGTCTCGGCATCGACCACTTGCTGGTAGCGGCGGCGCAACGGCGCGAGAAAGGCGAAGATGATCAACATAATCACGCCCGCGCAGGCAAGCACCATCCAGCCCAGCGTGGCGTTGATATAGAACATCACCGGGATCAGCACGCAGAGCGTGATCAGATCCAGGAACGTGCTGAGGAGTTTTCCGGTGAGGAATTCGCGGATGCGATAGATCTGCGCGAGATGGTACATCGTCTCGCCGGCCGGATGACGCTCGAAATAATCAAGCGGCAGACGCAGGAGCCTGCTGAAAACATGCAAGTTCAGTTTGGTATCCAGGCGGGCGCCGACGACGTTGATGATCAGCCGTCGGGCGTGACCGAGGAGCGTCTCGTAAACGAACAGGACGGCAATTGTGGCCGACAGGAGCACGAGGGTTGAAACGCTGTTGAACTGCAGCACCTTGTTGACCAGTGTCATGACCATGAGAGGCGGCAGAACGGTAAGGAGGCTGAGCGTGAACGAGGCGATACCGATGTCACGCATAGAACGGCTTTCGAACCGTACCAGGTCGATCAACCAACCGAGGGTGAAAGGCGCATCGGCCGCGATATAGGATCGCGCTGGACGCAACAGCACGGCCTCACCCGCCCACACCTGCGACAGCCGCAACTCGTCGATGGCGATGGCTTCGGCATCCTCGGGCGCATCCGCACTTTTGAGGAAGACGACATTCCGCTCTGGACTGGCCCCGGTGAGGAGACCTGCGCCACCGTCATTGAACAGCAGGACGACCGGTCCCGTGTGCTCGAAGCGCAGAAGATGCGACCAGCGGATGCGGAGCGCACGCGACCACATGCCGCCGTTCTGGGCCCATTGCGAGAGATCGGTCGCGTTTGGAACCGGGCTTGCGCTCGCCACCTTGAACTCGTTCGGGTCGAGTTCGACGCCATGGTAGCGGGCGACCCGTAGCACCGCCTTGAGGCGCGGGGCAATCCGGTCGAACTCGGCGGGTCCGCGGGGTGCCCTCCCCGCCTCGCTCTGGCTGCCAACCTTGCCCGTCGCCTCCGCGTCCACGCGGATCGAGGTTGGCCGTGCATCGGCGTTCAGAGGTATGCTCACCATGCACTTCCCCTCCGGCCCACAAGCGAGGGTTCAAGGATGCTCCGGGCAAGCCGGCCCAGCCGGGACTGCTGACAAAACGCACTATATTCCAAATAGGCCAGCCGCACGGGCCCTTTGCCCGCCTGGAAATGGTGAACGCGCGGCACTTGCGTTCCCGCAAGGGCCGCGCGTTCTTTCTTCAACCTGGACTCAGTCATTAGGTTTCAGAATATCCTTCATTGCCTTCTTCAGCGTGTCGTCGGTGTTAGTGTATCCGGCGCCTTGCTTGCCCTTGTCAGAAGTCAAGTCGGACGTTGCACCGGATGTCTTGTTCTGGTTCGGACTAAGGCCCTTGATCGTATTGAGAACGTTCAAGAGATCGCTCGTCACCGAACCCCCAGCCAGGCCAACGAGCTGCCGGAACGAGGCTTGGCTATCGGTGTCGCTGCTGGCGGCCGGGCCCGATTGCAAGAACTGCTTGGAGTCCTTGAGTCCGATCGTATCGGCCGAGACCTTGGCGTGGTTGCCGTTACCTGGCGAACCATCGTTGTCGGACCCGTCATTGCCATGCCCCTTGCCTGGGTTGCTGCTGTCGCTTCCATCAGGATCGTTGCCGCCACCGTTGTTGCCATGGTCGCGGTCACCGGTCCCGCCGCCCGAGCCAGTCGCACCTGTCGGACCTGTCGAACCGGTGGCTCCGGTTGAGCCAGTCGAACCTGTAGAGCCTGTTGCTCCAGTCGAACCGGTCGAACCTGTAGAGCCGGTCGAACCTGTCGATCCGGTCGAGCCAGTTGCTCCGGTATCACCGGTTGCACCTGTGGCGCCGGTTGCTCCGGTCGATCCGGTCGAACCTGTTGCCCCAGTAGAGCCTGTTGCTCCAGTATCACCGGTTGCTCCTGTGGCGCCGGTCGAGCCGGTTGCTCCGGTCGATCCGGTCGAACCTGTTGCCCCAGTAGAGCCGGTCGAACCTGTCGATCCGGTCGAGCCAGTTGCTCCGGTATCACCGGTTGCACCTGTGGCGCCGGTCGAGCCGGTTGCGCCAGTCGAACCTGTTGCTCCAGTCGAACCA
>NZ_RZQA01000570.1:0-4234 GCF_004022915.1 Mesorhizobium sp. M7A.F.Ca.US.006.04.2.1 | reverse complement strand
GCATGAAGCCGGCGGTGATCTGGTGCTCGGCAGTCATGCTCATTCGTCCTCCGCCGGTCCCAGCAGCCCCGCGGCAGTCACCAGGCTTTGGGCGATGTCGCCGATCTTGCGGTTCTGGTTCATCGCCGTCTTGCGCAGCAGCGTGTAGGCGGCCTCTTCGGAGAGGCCGCGCGATTTCATCAGGATGCGCTTGGCGCGGTCGATCACCTTGCGGCTCTCGAGCTCGCCGCGAACCTCTTCCAGTTCGCGCGCCATGCGCGAAAAAGCGTTGAAGCGGCTGACCGCCATGTCGAGGATCGGCTTGACGCGCTCTTGCCGCAGACCGTCGACGACATAGGCCGAAACGCCGGCATCGACCGCCGCCTCGATCGAGGCCTGGTCGGAGCGGTCGACGAACATGGCGATCGGCCGTTTTACGGCACGCGACAGCTGGAACATGTTTTCCAGCATGTCGCGATTCGGGTTTTCGAGATCGATGACGATGACATCGGGCTCGATCTCGGCGATCCGCCGCGCAATGCCGGTCACATCATGGATGACAGTGACCCGCTCATGGCCGGCCTCGCGCAACCCCGCCTCGATGATCGCGGCGCGGATGCGGTTTTCATCGATCACCAGGACGGCGAGTGCGGTTCGAACCATGCCTGCATTGTGACCAAGCGAAGGAATTGTGCAATGCGGTATGGTTGAACAATCCGATATTCGCTGACCGCACCGCAGGCGCCCTATTCCGCGGCCAACGCCGTGACCTCGCGGCGGAAGGGCAGTGCGTCGCCGATATCGGCTTCATCCAGCTCGCGCGCGAAGCGGTGGCCGGCATAGGTTGCCCAGGCGATCGGACCCGGCGCCTCGGCATCGCCGATGATTTTGATCGAGCGGATTCCGCTGTCGGCCCATTCGTCCCGCCGCGCCTTCAGGCCTTGCCAGACACCATCGTCCTGCTGGCGCGATGTCACCAGCACCACCGCGTCGGCAATGATGTCGCTCCGGGCGCCTGTATAGGCGCAGACTGTGATAACACCGCCCGGCACGATGCGCGTCACAGTCCGGTTCAGCACGATCTCGACGCCGCGTTCGGCCAGCCGGCGATGGATGGCGCCCTGCTCCAGCGTGTTGCGGGTCCAGTCGGATACATAGGCCGACGGCGTCACCAGCGTCACCTTCGCGCCCTGGCGCGCCATCAGCTCGGCCAGAACGCCACCCATGTAGTAGTGGTCGTCGTCGAACAGCACGACACTGCCGGTCGGCACAGTGCCGGCCATCAGATCGTCCGGCGTGTAGACCGGCATGGCCGGGTCGATCGGCATCGACACGACATGCGCGCGCGCCACGCCGTCTCGGCGCCATGTCGAGCCGGTGGCAAGCGCAATGTTCTGAAAGCCGAAGTCCAGTATCTCCTGCGCCGACAATCGGCTTTCGAAATAGACGTCGACATTGGACATCTGGCTGATCTGGTACTGGCGGTAGTCGCGCACGCGTCCCCATGCCGAGAGACCAGGCAAGCGGCACTCGCGCGCCACGCGGCCGCCGAGTTCGGTGCCGGCTTCGGCGATGGCCACCTGATAGCCGCGCAGGCCGAGCGCACGCGCCGCCTCCAGCCCGGCCGGGCCGGCGCCGACGATCAGCACGCTGTCGCTATCGCCCTTGGCCTGCATGCGTTCGGGATGCCAGCCCTTGCGCCATTCCTCCATGAAGGTTGGGTTCTGCGTGCAGCGCGAGATCGACATGGTCATGTCGCCGGTGATGCAGATGTTGCAGCCGATGCATTCGCGAATGTCCTCGATGCGCCCCTCCTCCACCTTCTTCGGCAGGAAGGGATCGGCAATCGATGGGCGCGCGCAGCCGATGAAATCCAGCGTGCCGGACTTGATCATCTTCACCATCACATCCGGCGAGGTGAAGCGACCGACGCCGACGACCGGCTTCGAGGTCAGTTTCTTGATGCCGGACACCAGGCTCTCCTGCGCGCCCTCCTCCTTGAACCGCGACGGCCCGGAGCAGTCCTCCCAAGCGCCATGCGCCAGGTCCCAGAGGTCGGGCAGATCGGCATGCATCTCGATCATGTCGCGCACTTCGGAATTGGCAAAGCCGAGCTCACCGATCATCTCGTCCAGCGACAGCCGCAGCGTCAGGCCGCACGTGTCGCCGATAGCGTCCCTGCCCTCTTCGATCAGCTCACGCATCAGCCGCGAGCGGTTCTCCAGCGAGCCGCCATATTCGTCGCTGCGCTGGTTGGTGGCCGTGGACAGGAAGTGCTGGATGATGCCGAAGCCATGCGCGCCGTAGAGGCACACCAAATCGAAGCCCGCGAGCCTCGCCCGTTTGAAGGCATTGCGATGCCAGCGGCGCAGGTCGCGAATATCCTGCTTGTCCATGGCGCGCGCCTGCACCGGATCGTTGGTGAAGGTGCGGATCGGCAGGGCCGACGGCCCGCGCGGCACTTCCTTGGTGTAGAGGTTCGGCCCGTTGATGCCTGAGTAGGCCAGTTGGATGCCGGCCAGCGCGCCATGCTGGTGCATTGCCTTGGCCATCTTCGCCAGCGCCGGAATATCGGCATCGTCCCACAGCCTGAGCTCGATGAAGGGCGTGATCTCGGATGTGTGGTGCATCTCGGTTTGCTCGGTGAAGATGACGCCCCAGCCGCCTTCCGACTTGATGCGGCGCATCTCGGCCGCGGCCGAAGGGTCGCGATAGCCGCCGCCATTGCAATGCGGCACCTGATAGAAGCGGTTCTTGGCGGTCACCGGACCGATCTTCACGGGCTCGAACAAAATATCATAGCGCGGATCGCGCATGGAACGTGCCTTCCTGCCAGCGTCGCCCTGCAGCACGCCCGATCATGGTTTCGAGGCGTGACGCAAGCCGGCCGGCCCAGTGGGTTGATGCCGTGAGACCATTCATAAGTTGCGGCAAGCGCCGGAAAACAACAGATTTCTTCTGTGCCGGTTAGGCCGCGCCTAATCGCACACATCCGGATTAGCATCCGCTGAATCCCGACTGAGCCAAATGCGACTTCAAGGCCCCGGCCACGCGATGCTAGAAGTACCGACGGCCAATGAGGCACAAGACGCATGGACAGCACCCAGATCCTTGAAAAGCTGCTCGCATTCCCGACGGTGAGCCGCGACTCGAACCTCGCCCTCGTCAACTACGTGGCGGACCTGCTAGACGCGCACGGCACTGCCAGCCAGATCATCCACAGCGAGGACGGCCACAAGGCCAACCTCTTTGCCACCATCGGACCGACTGATGCTTCCGGCATCATGCTGTCCGGTCACACCGACGTCGTTCCCGTCGACGGCCAGGCCTGGACGCTGCCGCCCTTCGAGATGACGAACCGTGACGGCAAGCTTTACGGACGCGGCGCGGCCGACATGAAGGGTTTTGTGGCCTGCGCGCTCGCCGCGTGCCTCAAGGCCGCGAAAATGACGCTGAAGACGCCTCTGCACCTGGCACTCTCCTACGACGAGGAGATCGGCTGCATCGGTGTGCGCAGCCTAATCGACATGCTGCAAGCGGCCCCGCATCGGCCGCTGCTATGCATTGTCGGCGAGCCGACCGATATGCAGGTGGCGACGGGGCACAAGGGCAAGCTTGCCGCACGCGCGCTTTGCAAGGGGCGCGAAGGCCATTCGGCGCTGGCCCCGCTGGCGCTCAACGCCATCCATCTCGGCTGCGACTTCGTCGCCGCCTTGCGCCGCGAACAGGACCGGCTGATGCGCGATGGCGCCCGCGACGGCGACTACGACATATCATACACGACCGTCCATGTCGGCAAGATCAACGCCGGCGTGGCGCTGAACATCGTGCCGAACCTTTGCCAGGTCGACTTCGAAATCCGCAATGTCGCAGCCGACGACCCGCACGAGATTCTCGACCGCCTGCGCAA
Organism: Mesorhizobium sp. M7A.F.Ca.US.006.04.2.1; assembly: GCF_004022915.1. Lineage (NCBI taxonomy): Bacteria > Pseudomonadati > Pseudomonadota > Alphaproteobacteria > Hyphomicrobiales > Phyllobacteriaceae > Mesorhizobium > Mesorhizobium sp. M7A.F.Ca.US.006.04.2.1. The sequence continues at coordinate 345 of NZ_RZQA01000570.1, read as the reverse complement.
GGAGGCTGCTCATATTGCTTCCGAAGCCTCGACTATCGCGCCCGAGGCAGCAATCGACATCGACATCACCAACACCTATCCCGGCCTGGACACGCCAGCCAGTTCGCAAGCCGTCGCCTTCGTCAAATCGCTGACCGGCGCCAACAATACCATCAAGATGGCCTTCGGCACGGAAGGCGGCCTGTTCAGCCGCGATCTCGGCACGCCGACGGTCGTGTGCGGACCGGGGTCGATGGCGCAAGGGCACAAGCCGGACGAATTCGTCAGCGTCGAGCAGATGCGCCGCTGCGACGACATGCTGGAAAAATTGCTGAAGCGGCTTGCCGACCAGCAACTGGCGTAAGC
>NZ_RZQA01000056.1:5000-14056 GCF_004022915.1 Mesorhizobium sp. M7A.F.Ca.US.006.04.2.1 | reverse complement strand
GTTCGCGAAAGACGCTGATGCCGTTGATGCCGCCACCGATGACGAGCACGGCGATATCAGGCCGGTCGCGCAGACCGGCTAACGTATGGCTACGGTTCATCGGGGCTGTTGCCTTTTTTTCTCAGGCATCCATCGCGGTGAGATGCGCGGCTGCCGCGGCGTCGATTGCCGCAAGCTCGCCTGCCGCAAGCGTGATCTCCCCGGCCCGCGCATTGTCGAGCGCCTGTTCGGGATTGCGCGCGCCGCACAGCGCGAAGGTGATGCCCGGCTGGGCGAGCGTCCAGGCGATGACGATCTGCGCGGTCGACGCCTGGTGGCTCTCGGCGATAGGGGCGATGGCCTCCTTCAGCTTTGCCACCTTCTGTCGGTTGGCCGTGGAAAAGCGCGGGTTGTCCTTGCGCTGGTCGTCGCCGCCGAATGTGCGGCCGGGGTCGACCGTGCCGGTGAGCAGCCCCAGCGCCAGCGACGAATAGCTGAGCGTGGCGATGTCATGGCGGCGAGTGATCGGCAGCAGGCTGCTCTCGATGTCGCGGTCGATCATCGAATAGCGCTCCTGGATCGCATCGAGCTGGCCGGCATCGATATAGTGGCCGAGATCCTCGGCGCTGATATTGCTGGCGCCGATGGCGCGGATCTTGCCGGCTGCCTTGAGCTTTTCCAATACCGCCATCGTCTCGGCGATCGGCGTCGTCGGGTCCTGCCAATGGGTGATGTAGAGGTCGATATGATCGGTGCCGAGACGCCGCAGGCTCTGCTCGACCTCATAGGCGATGCCGTCGGCGCCGAGATAGCGATGCACTGGCTTGTCGTCCTGGTCGAAGAAATGCCCGCCCTTGCCCGAATGCCAGTTCAGCCCGCATTTGGTCGCGATCACCACCTTGTCGCGCTTGCCCTTGATGGCGGTGCCGACGATCGCCTCGCTGCGGCCAAGACCGTAGGCCGGCGCTGTGTCGATCAGGCTGAGGCCGGCATCGATCGAGGCTTCGATCGCCCGCACCGACTCCTTTTCGTCGGTGCCGCCCCACATCCATCCGCCAATCGCCCAGGTGCCCAGGCCCACGGCCGACGCCGATATGCCGGACTTGCCGATCTGCCGCTGGATCTGTCGAGAATTCATGCTGCCTCCTGTTCGGCCAGCTCGAGGATCTGGAGCCCCGTGGCCTCGTCCGTGACGATGGTGTCGAGATGATTTCCGCGCATTGCGGCGAGGATCGGCGCGACCTTGCTGGCGCCACTTGCAATGCCGATCGAGCGCGGGATGGTCGCGAACTCGTCAAGCGTCAGCGAGACCAACGAACGGTTGAGCGAGTAGTTGCAAAGCTTGCCCCGGCGATCGATGAGATGGGCGAGCAGCTCGCCTGTTGCCCCGGACTTCTCGATCGCCTGGCGATCGGCATTCGAGGACGGATGCAAATCGTAGTAACTGGAATCGTCGGTCAGGATGGAGCCGACACCCACCACCGCGACATCGGCCTCGCGCGCCTTGCGAAACACGTCTGCGACGGAGCTGATGCCCATCAGCATCTCGCGCTGCTGCGCGGTGTCCGCAAACAACGGCGCATGGATCTGATAGGCGCGGCCGCCGAGCTTGTCGGCCATCAGCGAGGCGACGTGGTTGACATCGGTGTAGTGCTTGCCCTGCACCAGCCCGGTGGCGGGAATGATTTCGACGTCGTAGCGGCGCCCCGGCTTGAGACCGGCGACCAGCGCGCTGACGCCCTTGCCGCCGGTGATCGAGATGGTGTCGCCGTCCTTGATGGTGTCGAGCAGCAGCCCAGCCGCAGCCTCGCCGACCCGCTGCAGGGCGGTGTGCGGATTTTCGGAGACCGACGGCACCACCATCGCCCGCTCGATGCCGCCCAGCGCCACCAGCCGCGCTTCCAGGTCGACCAGATGGTCGATCGGCGACTTGATCTTGATCTCGACGAGACCAAGCTGGTGACCGCGCTTGATCAGCCGGTTGACGGTCGCGTGCGAGATGCCGAGTTCCCCGGCGATCTCGGCCTGGGTCTTGCCTTCGACATAATGCAGGACAAGCGCCTGGTGCATCTGACGAACAGCGGCGATGTCGTCGCGGGTGTTGGGAGGGGCCATGGTCTTGTTTCGCCGCCTTTGAGGTTCAGGACTTCTTGCGGTGCAGGAAGTGATCGATCGACACCGCTGCCAGCAGGATGCATCCCTTGATCATGTCCTGCCAATAGACCGAGACATCGAGCAGGATAAGCGAGCTCGTCACCACCGACAGCAGAGCCATGCCGAGGATCGCCCCGAAGATGGTGCCCGAGCCGCCATTCAGCGAGGCGCCGCCGATGACGGCCGCGGCGATGATGTTGAGCTCCATGCCGGCGCCGAAGGTCGGCGTCGCCGCGCCGAAGCGCGCCATGTAGATGACGCCGGCCACTCCGGCGAGGGTCGAGCACAGCACCGTGACCCAGAACTTCACCTGATTGGTCCTGATGCCGGAGAACTGCGCGGCCTTCTCGTTGGAGCCGGTGTAGAAAACCTTGCGGAAGGCCGTGGCGCGACGCAGCAGGAAGTCGAAGATCGCCACCACGACGATGAAGATCAGGATGACATAGGGGATGTTGTTGAAACTGCCCTGGCCGATGGCCTTGAAGGCCGGCGGCAAGGTGAACAGCGACAGCGGCGTGCCCTTGGTGACCACCAGGCACATGCCGCGCACGATGACCATGGCGGCCAGCGACGTGATGAAATGATTGAGCCCTATCACGGTCACGAAGAAGCCCATGGCCGCGCCGATCAGCGCGCTGACGCCGATGCCGATCAGGCTTGCCGTCCAGGGATCGAGCCCGGCGAGGAACAGCGCACCCGAGACCACCATCGAGAAACACACGACCGAGCCGACGGAAAGGTCGATGCCGCCGACGATGAGCAGGACGGTCATGCCGACGACGACGATGCCTTCGATGGAGAAGCTCATCAGCATGGCGCGGAAATTGCCCCATGTCAGGAAGTGCGGCGAGGCGAAGCTCATGGCGATGCACAGCGCCAGGATGATGACGATCAGCCCGGCCTCGCGCATCGAGGCGAGGTGAGCGAAGTTGATGCGCCGCCCGGCGGACTTGATCTCGGCGTGCACGAGCGCTTCTCCTGATTCCCTAGGCGACATTCTGGGCCTGCCTTTGAATTGAACTGTCCTGGACGCCCGAGGCGAGCATGATGATGGCTTCCTCGCCGAGCTCGCTGGCGGCGAGTTCGCCGGCGATCCTGCCTTCGCGCACCACAAGAACGCGGTCGCACAAGCCAATCAGCTCCGGCAGTTCGGACGAGATGATGATGACGCCGACACCGCTGCCAGCTAGCTGGCGCAGCAGCCGGTGAATCTCGACCTTGGCGCCGACATCGATCCCGCGCGTCGGCTCGTCCATGATGATGACCTTGGGACTGACGGACAGCTGCTTGGCGATAGCAACCTTCTGCTGGTTGCCACCGCTCAGCGTCGACACAGTGGCCTCGATGCCGGCCATGCGCACGCCGAGCCTGCCGGTCAGCTCCCGCGCCTGACGATCCTCGGCCTTGCGGTCGAGCAGGCCGAGGCGCCCGGTGAGCCGGCCGAGGTCGAGCGCCGATATGTTCGCCGCGATCGGCAGATCGAGGAACACGCCGGAGCCTTTGCGATCCTCAGAGAGATAGACCAGCCCCGCCTTGACCGCATCGCCATAACTGCGCGGCCGCAGCTGCTTTCCGTCGAGCGCGACGGTTCCAGAGGTCATTGGCCTGAGGCCGCAGACCGTCTGTGCGATCTCGCTGCGGCCGGCGCCGATCAGGCCGCCTATGCCCAGAATTTCGCCAGCGCGAAGCTGCAGATCGACGTCGGCGAAGCGGCGCCCATCGGAAAGCCCCTCGACCGACAGGAGAAGGCGCCCAGGCCCTTGCGGCGCCAGCTTGTCGGGATAGAGCTGGGTGATTTCGCGGCCGACCATCTTGCGCACGACATCGTCGGGTGAAACGGCGGCTATCGCATCGGTCGCCACGTAGCGGCCGTCGCGGAAGACGGTGACGCGGTCGCAGAGCGAGAAGATCTCGGCCATGCGGTGGCTGATATAGACCACCGAAATGCCACGTTCCCTAAGCCCGCGCAAGATCGAGAACAGGCGTTGCGCTTCGCTTTCGGTGAGTGCGGCGGTCGGCTCGTCGAGCATCAGCACCTTGCAGTCGAGCGTCAGCGCCTTGGCGATCTCGACGAGCTGCTGGTTGGAAATGGAGAGGTCGGCGACCCTGGTGCGCACCGGAATGGGCGCGAGCAGGTCCATGACCTTCTGGGCGTCAGCGTAGAGCTTCTGGAAATTCATCAGCGGCGCGCGCCGGCTGTTGATCGCGGCCATGTAGATGTTTTCGGCAACCGTGGCGTCCTGACACAGCGCGATCTCCTGGTGGACGAGCGCGATGCCGAGACGTTGGGCGGCCGCGGGCGAGTGAATCGAAATGCGCTCACCATCGATCAGGATGTCGCCCTCGTCGGGCTGCAATACACCGGCGATCATGTTCATCAGCGTCGACTTGCCGGCGCCGTTCTCGCCGCACAGCGCATGGATTTCGCCGCGCCGCAGCTCGAACCGCACGTCGCTCAGTGCCTTGACCGGGCCGAACGCCTTGGACAGGCCGCGGATTTCAAGAATGGGCGCCTGGGTCACGCCATGCTCCTGCGATGCTTGCGGGGGAGGAAGGAGGCCGAAGCCTCCTTCCCGGTTGGTCCGGCCTTGTGGAGGCCGGGGCGGCGATCGAGACTATTCCTCGATGCCCTTGGTGCCGCGACGCTTGAGGTACTTGTCCCAGTAGAAGTCGTCCGCATTGTCCTTGGAGACGATGGAGAAGCCATTGTCGACGAAGGGCACGCTCATCGGGTTGAAACCCGAACGCTTGGCGTCGTTCATCGGATCGATCAGGCCGGGATGCTTGGCCATCCACAACAGCATGAAGCCCATATAGCCCTGCATGCCCTGGTTGGGATTGACCGAGCCGAAGATCTCGCCGGCCTTGATCATGTCGAGGATCTTGGCGTTGACGTCGGCGAGCATGACGCGGATCTTGCCGCCGCCTTCCTTGGCGGCCTGGGCAGCACCGATGGCCGAGTTGGCCTCCGGCATGAACACGGCGCCGAGGTCCGGATGCGCCTGGGCCAGGCTCAAAACCGCCTGATAGGCCTTGGTCGGATCCTGGTTCGAAGCGGCGCGGCCGACGAGCTTCATGTCAGGCCATTTGGCTTCCATGCGGGCAACGAAGGCGTTGACGCGCTTGTCGTGGTTGTCCTGACCGGGATTCTCCAGCACCGCATATTCGCCCTTGCCATCCATCGCCTTGGCAACGGCGTCGGCGGCATAGGTGCCTTCGGCATTGTTGTCGGAGGTGATGTAGGAGACGCGCTTGGAATTCGGCGAGTCGGCGGCGAAGGTCACCACCGCGGTGCCCTGCTCGATGGCGCGGTTGATCGGCTCGATGAACGGATCGGAGTTCATCGGGTGTACCAGTATGCCGGCAGGCTTCTGCGCCAGCGCCTGGTCGAAGGTGGCGATCTGCTTGTTGACGTCGTATTCCGGCGTACCCGTATAGGCGGTCTCGCAGCCGAACTGCTGGCCGGCCTGCTTGAACATTTCATAGACCGGGAACCAGTATTCGACGCCCGAGACCATCACGTTCATGACGTATTTTTCACCCGGCTCGCATTTGAACGGGTTAGGGGTTTCGGCGCGTACCTGCATCGACCCAAAGCAGGTCGATGCAGCCGCCGCGATTGCGAGCGTGCTCAGAAATTTGCGCAAGTTTCCTCCCTTGGCCGAAGCCATCCTCAATGACCGTTGCAGGCACTCAGTGAGCGCTGCCGTATGGATTTGATGATGCCGACCTTCCTCCGAAAGCCGACGATCGGGACATTACAGCCCGGGCGCGCATTGTCAATATAATTCACATAGTGAAATATATTTCACAACCTACTTCAAGGGGATTCCTACCGGGGGGGGCTCGCAGGGCACCCTCCCGCCGGCCGCGTCTTTATCGCCTGAAGCCCCCGATCCTGTCTTTGATAGATCTGTTCCGGGCGCAGCGTGACGGCTCTCCATATGTCCGCTTGGCCAGAAGTCGGCTGCAGCTTCGGCTTCGCTTTCGGGGGCCTGAGCCTGGGCAGATCGATGGCCACCCCAGCCGCATATCAAAACGGCGCGCGGGCATTTGTGGCTGGCGGGCTGTTTTTGATGTTGGTTTTGGGGAGAGGATTTGCGTTTTCTGTCTGGCGGCTTGGCTTGGCTGGTTGCGGGCGCCTGATGACAGGCCGGCAGCACAGCACAGCACAAAACAAAAGAGCCCGCACGATGGCGGGCCTTTTTGAATTTGGTTGCGGGGACAGGATTTGAACCTGTGACCTTCAGGTTATGAGCCTGACGAGCTACCGGGCTGCTCCACCCCGCGTCAATTTTTGTGTAAGCCGAGGCCTACAGATAGGTATATGGCTGACCAAATGAAAGGGCCGCTTACGCGGCCCGTGATCCCTTGGCGGGCCATTTCATAAAGAGAAGATTTTTCTCCATCCGATTTGGATGTGAGATCAACGTGCGTTTGGCAGACCTGGCAGCGACCTACTCTCCCGCGTCTTGAGACGAAGTACCATCAGCGCTGGAGCGTTTCACGGCCGAGTTCGGAATGGGATCGGGTGCAGCCGCTCCGCCATAACCACCAGGTCGGCAAAACGCACGTTGTTCGAGAAGCTTTTGAGCGAAGGGCACAAAGAGACATCGGCAGCGGGGCTGTCGGGTGCCTCTCGGGGCTGTTCGCTGGTCTTTGTGTGCCTTTACGGTTCTTGGTCTGGCGCCTTTCGAAGCGAAGCTTCGCAAGGTCGACCGTCGGCGCTGATGCGCCGCACTCACGTAGCGCCGCCCGCAGGGCGGAACAAGCGTGAGTGAGAACAGACCATCTGACTTTGTCAGATGGGCATAAGGAATGAGAACGATCAAGCCGATCGAACTATTAGTACCGGTAAGCTTCAAGCGTTGCCGCTCTTCCACACCCGGCCTATCAACGTGGTCGTCTTCCACGGTTCTCAGGGAATACTCGTTTTAAGGTGGGTTTCCCGCTTAGATGCCTTCAGCGGTTATCCCGTCCGGATATAGCTACCCTGCTATGCGGCTGGCGCCACAACAGGTCCACCAGAGATCCGTCCATCCCGGTCCTCTCGTACTAGGGACAGATCCTTTCAATATTCCTACACCCACGGCAGATAGGGACCGAACTGTCTCACGACGTTCTGAACCCAACTCACGTACCGCTTTAAATGGCGAACAGCCATACCCTTGGGACCTGCTCCAGCCCCAGGATGCGATGAGTCGACATCGAGGTGCCAAACAACCCCGTCGATATGGACTCTTGGGGGTCATCAGCCTGTTATCCCCGGCGTACCTTTTATCCGTTGAGCGATGGCCCTTCCACGCGGGACCACCGGATCACTATGACCGACTTTCGTCTCTGCTCGACTTGTCAGTCTCGCAGTCAGGCAGGCTTATGCCATTGCACTCAGCGAACGATTTCCGACCGTTCTGAGCCCACCATCGCGCGCCTCCGTTACTCTTTAGGAGGCGACCGCCCCAGTCAAACTACCCACCATACATTGTCCCGGACCCGGATAACGGGCCGCGGTTAGACATCCATAGTAATAAGGGTGGTATTTCAAGGGTGGCTCCACCTGAGCTGGCGCCCAGGCTTCAAAGCCTACCACCTATCCTACACATGCCACTACGAATGCCAATGTAAAGCTATAGTAAAGGTGCACGGGGTCTTTCCGTCTAACCGCAGGAACCCCGCATCTTCACGGGGAATTCAATTTCACTGAGTCTATGCTGGAGACAGCGGGGAAGTCGTTACGCCATTCGTGCAGGTCGGAACTTACCCGACAAGGAATTTCGCTACCTTAGGACCGTTATAGTTACGGCCGCCGTTTACTGGGGCTTCGATTCAGAGCTTGCACCCCTCCTCTTAACCTTCCAGCACCGGGCAGGCGTCAGACCCTATACGTCGTCTTGCGACTTCGCAGAGCCCTGTGTTTTTGATAAACAGTCGCTACCCCCTGGTCTGTGCCACCCTCCTCTACTTGCGTAGAAAAGGGTCACGCTTCTTCCGAAGTTACGCGTGCAATTTGCCGAGTTCCTTCAGCATAGTTCTCTCAAGCGCCTTGGTATACTCTACCAGACCACCAGTGTCGGTTTCGGGTACGGTTTATAAGGAGGAGCTATTTCCTGGAACCACGCAGCAGCCCGTTCAATCCGATAAGATTGGACTACCTCAATGATCCGTCACTACCTCCAAGCCCACGAATATTAACGTGGTTCCCATCGACTACGCGTTTCCGCCTCGTCTTAGGGGCCGGCTAACCCTGCTCAGATTAGCTTTAAGCAGGAACCCTTGGTCTTTCGGCGGGGGAGTCTCTCACTCCCCTTACGTTACTCATGTCAGCATTCGCACTTCTGATACCTCCACCACCCCTCACGGGTATGGCTTCATCAGCTTACAGAACGCTCCGCTACCGCTTGGCCCTTGCGGACCAAACCCTAAGCTTCGGTGTATGGCTTTAGCCCCGTTACATTTTCGGCGCAAAGACCCTTATTTAGACCAGTGAGCTGTTACGCTTTCTTTAAATGATGGCTGCTTCTAAGCCAACATCCTGGTTGTTTTGGGATCCTCACATCCTTTCCCACTTAGCCATAACTTGGGGACCTTAGCTGTAGGTCAGGGTTGTTTCCCTTTTCACGACGGACGTTAGCACCCGCCGTGTGTCTGCCGACTAGTACTCCCAGGTATTCGGAGTTTGGTTAGGTTTGGTAATCCGGTGAGGACCCCTAGCCCATCCAGTGCTCTACCCCCTGGGGTATTCGGTCGACGCTCTACCTAAATAGATTTCGCGGAGAACCAGCTATTTCCGAGTTTGATTGGCCTTTCACCCCTAGCCACAAGTCATCCCGAACTATTGCAACAGTTATGGGTTCGGTCCTCCAGTAAGTGTTACCTTACCTTCAACCTGCTCATGGCTAGATCACTCGGTTTCGGGTCTAATG
>NZ_RZQA01000569.1:0-4242 GCF_004022915.1 Mesorhizobium sp. M7A.F.Ca.US.006.04.2.1 | reverse complement strand
GTGTCGAACAGACGCTTGACGACGCCTTCATTGCCGATCTGGGCAATGACCTGGCGGCGGGCGTGCAGGTCGCCACGCTTGCCGAGCGTCACCAGCTTCTCGACGATCGGACGCAGGTCCTTCGCCTTCGGCAAGGTTGTGACGATCTGCTCGTGCTCGAGCAGCGACACGGCGAGGTTGGCGAACATCGACTTGCGATGGCTAATGCTTCGGGCGAAGCGGCGGCCTTTGAAACCGTGGCGCATGGCTCTTTTCCTTCTTCAGTTGTTCAAGAGGCCGCGGCCTCTGATGGTTTTCCGCATGACCGTCGGATCGAGCGGCCCACGCCGCCGATCCTTGGAATTCATGCTCAATATTGGTCTTCGTAACGCTTGGCGAGGTCTTCGATGTTTTCCGGCGGCCAGTCCGGCACTTCCATGCCGAGGTGCAGGCCCATCGCCGCCAGGACTTCCTTGATCTCGTTCAGCGACTTGCGGCCGAAGTTCGGGGTGCGCAGCATCTCGGCCTCGGTCTTCTGGATCAGGTCGCCGATATAGACGATGTTGTCGTTCTTCAGGCAGTTGGCCGAACGCACCGAAAGCTCGAGTTCGTCGACCTTCTTGAGCAGCGCCGGGTTGAAGGCGAGCTCGGTGACGGCCTCGGCGGCGACTTCCTTCTGCGGCTCGTCGAAGTTGACGAACAGGCCGAGCTGGTCCTGCAGGATGCGGGCGGCGAAAGCCACTGCGTCCTCGCCGGTGATCGAACCGTCGGTCTCGATCGTCATGGTCAGCTTGTCATAGTCGAGAACCTGGCCCTCGCGGGTGTTCTCGACCTTGTAGGAGACCTTCTTGACCGGCGAATAAAGGCTGTCGACCGGGATGAGGCCGATCGGCGCGTCTTCGGCGCGGTTGCGGTCGGCCGGCACGTAACCCTTGCCGGTGTCGACGGTGAATTCCATGCGGATTTCAGCGCCTTCGTCCAGCGTGCAGATGACGTGGTCGGGGTTGAGGATCTCGACGTCGCCAACCGTCTGGATGTCGCCGGCAAGAACCGCACCCGGTCCCTGCTTGCGAACGACCATGCGCTTGGGACCATCGCCTTCCATGCGGATGGCGATTTCCTTGATATTCAAGACGATGTCGGTCACGTCCTCGCGCACACCGGCGATGGACGAGAATTCATGTAGAACGCCGTCGATCTGCACGGCGGTAACAGCCGCACCGCGCAGCGAAGACAGAAGCACGCGGCGCAGCGCGTTGCCCAGCGTCAGGCCAAAGCCACGCTCGAGAGGCTCGGCGACCAGCGTGGTCAGCGTCTTCTTCTTCGACGAGAACTCGATCTTGTTCGGCTTGATCAGTTCCTGCCAATTTTTCTGGATCATGATGCTTTCCTTCCGTTGACCCGCCACCATCCAATCGTGGCGGGCGACCTGGAATGCCGCGGAGGAGCGCCCAAGGGGGCTCGCGCGGCGTTCGGTAAATGCTTAGACGCGACGCTTCTTGCGCGGGCGGCAGCCATTGTGCGGGATCGGCGTCACATCACGGATCGAGGTGATGGTGAAGCCGGCCGCCTGCAGGGCGCGCAGTGCCGATTCACGACCGGAGCCGGGTCCGCAGACCTCGACTTCGAGCATGCGCATGCCGTGTTCCTGGGCCTTCTTGGCAACATCCTCGGCAGCCATCTGGGCAGCGAACGGGGTCGACTTGCGCGAACCCTTGAAGCCCTGGGCACCGGCCGACGACCAGGCAATCGAATTGCCCTGTGCATCGGTGATGGTGATCATCGTGTTGTTGAAGGTCGAATTGACGTGGGCAACGCCCGACGAGATATTCTTGCGTTCGCGACGGCGAACACGAGCGGCTTCCTTGGCCATGATAGTCCTTTCAGTTGATCTCTACACCGCCGTAATGCCAGCGGCTCCACCTTCGTAAGGGAGTAGGGGAATAGGGCAGCAAGGGAGTAGGGAAAAATGCGACCCGACTGGCGGGCATTCCCTACTGCCTTACTCCCCTACTCCCTTATTCCCCTAAAAAAATTACTTCTTCTTGCCGGCGATCGACTTGGCCGGGCCCTTGCGGGTGCGCGCATTGGTATGCGTGCGCTGGCCGCGGACCGGCAGCGAGCGGCGGTGACGCAGGCCGCGGTAGCAGCCGAGGTCCATGAGCCGCTTGATGTTCATCGAGACTTCGCGGCGCAGGTCGCCTTCAACCTGGTAATCGCGATCGATGGTCTCGCGGATCTGCAGCACTTCCGCATCGGTCAGCTGGTTGACGCGGCGCTCGGCCGGGATGCCGACCTTGTCGACGATCTCCTGGGCGAACCGCTTGCCAATGCCGTGAATGTACTGAAGCGCAATGACAACGCGCTTGTTGGTCGGAATGTTGACGCCGGCTATACGAGCCATGTTCTTCCCTTCTCCATGTGGGCCGGCCAATCCTCAAAAACAAGGTAGGCTCGGCGCTGTCTTAAGTTGCCCCGCGTCCGGTGGAGGCCGGCCCATGCGGGAGTTTCCAGTTCAATGCGGCTGCCCTGCCCTTGCGGACAAGCAAAGCTCATGCCTGATAGGAAGACGGGCCGCCATACCGCAGCGAACCGCCTCCGTCAAGTGCAATCGTTAATTTCCCCGCACCGCGTCCTTGAGCACCGCTTCGATCTGTTCCGTCACGGCGTCGATATCGGCCATGCCGTCGACACTGCGGAGCTTGCCCTTGGCATAGTAGTAGCCAATCAGCGGCGACGTCTTCTTGTAGTATTCTCTCAAGCGCTCTTCGAACACGGTCGGATTGTCGTCCTTGCGAACGGGAAGGCCGGCGGCCTGCGCCTCGTCGGCGCGTTTGACGATCCGGCCAACCAGGGCCTTGTCGTCGACCACGAGTTCAATGACGGCGTCGAGCCCCTGGGAGCGATCCGACAGCATCTGCTCGACCGCATCCGCCTGCACCAGGGTCCGCGGATAGCCGTCGAGGATGAACCCCTTGGCGCAGTCGGGCTGATCGATACGCTCAGCGACGATCGCGTTGACGATCGCGTCGGACACCAGTTCACCGGCATCCATCACCGCCTTGGCGCGCTTGCCAACCTCGGTGCCTGCCTGGACGGCAGCACGCAGCATGTCGCCCGTCGAGAGCTGGGGTATGCCGTGTTTTTCTACCAGTCTTTGTGCTTGCGTCCCCTTGCCCGCTCCTGGCGGCCCAAGCAATATCAACCTCATCTGGCTTTCTTCCCCCCGCGCAGCTTCGACTTCTTGATCAGGCCTTCATACTGGTGCGCGATCAGGTGACCCTGAATCTGCGCAACCGTATCGAGCGTGACACTGACCACGATCAGAAGCGATGTGCCACCAAGGTAGAATGGTACGCCAGTCGCCGAGATCAGGAACTCCGGCAGCAGGCACACCAGCACCAGATAGATGGCGCCGACGACGGTGATGCGGGTGAGAACGTAATCGATATAATCGGCGGTGCGCTCGCCCGGACGATAGCCCGGGATGAAGCCCGAATGCTTCTTGAGCTGGTCGGCGGTGTCCTTCGGGTTGAAGACAATCGCGGTGTAGAAGAAGGCGAAGAACACGATCATCGCCGCATAAAACAGCATGTAGAGCGGCTGGCCGTGGCCGAGCGAGGCGAGCACGGTGCTTGCCCACGCCGGCAGGTTCGTCGTCTGCGAGAAGCCGGCGACGGTGGCCGGCAGCAAAAGCAGCGACGAGGCAAAGATCGGCGGAATGACGCCCGACGTGTTGAGCTTCAGCGGCAGATGCGAGGTATCGCCCTGGAACATCCGGTTGCCGACCTGGCGCTTCGGATACTGGATCAGCAAGCGGCGCTGGGCGCGCTCGAAGAACACGATGAGCGCAATGACGACGATAGCCAGCACGATGATCGCCAGGATCAGGCCGGTCGACAGCGCGCCGGTGCGGCCAAGCTCCAGCGTGCCGGAGATGGCGTGCGGCAGGCCGGCGACGATGCCGGAGAAGATGATCAGCGAAATACCGTTGCCGATGCCGCGGGCGGTGATCTGCTCGCCCAGCCACATCAGGAACATGGTGCCGCCGACCAGCGTGACGACGGTCGAGATGCGGAAGAACATGCCGGGGTCACTGACGATGCCGTTGCCGCCTTCCAGCCCGACAGAAATGCCATAGGCCTGAACCAGCGCAAGCAGCACGGTGCCGTAGCGCGTGTACTGGTTGATCACCTTGCGGCCCTGTTCGCCTTCCTTCTTCAGCGCTTCCAGTGACGGGATGACCGAGGTCATCAGCTGCAT
>NZ_RZQA01000568.1:0-4243 GCF_004022915.1 Mesorhizobium sp. M7A.F.Ca.US.006.04.2.1 | reverse complement strand
GACAAGACCGGCTCCCATGGCTGTGTACGCCTGACCAATTGGGATGCTGGAGAACTTGGCAAGCTTCTCAGTCCCGGCGTGCCGGTCCAGTTCCTCTGAGCGGCGCGGACAATCCGGCCGCAGACTTCGACTATCCGCCCGATGTCGAGGAGACGCAGAGCCCCGAAACTACGCTAGCGCCGGAATGATCAACGGTACCGAGACGAAGCCAGAACTGCAATACGCCTGAACCTTGGATGCAATTGACACCATGTAATCAGGGCCTCGCGCAACATTAGCGGGCAGTCTCTTACCTACATTATGACCACCCTCGGCCTCGAAATCCGCGCGTCGCCGCCCTGCACCGTCGAATAAGCCGGAGATCTCGTCGCACGCTGTGCACTTTTCTAAATCGCGGGGCGTTTGCGGGAACAAGCATGATTGGAACTCGATGGGCATTCGTGGGTTACGTCATGAAGAGGAGACATCGCCGTGAAACTGTTACACCTTGCCCCCATCGCTATTCTTGCCTGCGCCCTGGCTCTTTCCGCTTGCGCTAATACCGTCCGAGGCGTCGGTAGGGACGTCAAGTCGACGGCGAACGCAGTTGACGACACCGTCAACAAACCCTGATCGATGCAGCGGACCGTCACGGTTATCGAGAAGGCAACTGGTCGGGTGATCGGCGCACTGCCAATCGATCTTGCAGGCCAAGTTCACCAAGCCTCGGATGATGAGTATTTTGCGAAGGCGTTCGAAGCTGCAGTCGACAGCGGCCTCATCAATGAGGGTGATGCGCGTTTGGTTGAATTCCGGCTCGAATAGTCAGGCCGACCGAGGTCAGCGAATCACTCAAGCAACCCGTCCCTGCGCCGAGCGGTCAATTATTGTCGCACCGCCTGCATGACGTTTGGGGTCATGAATTCGTCGACGAAGTCACCTATTTGGCGGCAACTCTGCGTGCGTATGAGTGATCTTTTTCGTCTGCGTGGCTGCATTGTCTACGGAACAAAACGTATGGTGCGTAGTTGTATATTAGTGAAGGCTAATATGATGCTGCTTGCGTTGGGCAGTGCGCCTGAGACCGAGGCACTGTCGTCCAGGAATGCCAACGCGGAAATTCTTGGAGCGTTCGACCTCAACAACAAAACGGAGGCCAAATTCCCCATCGCCCGCCTCGGAGAGGCAATCCAGTTCGTCGCAAAAGCCTCAGTGCTCGGATATGACGCCCGGGCCGCAATGGTCTTCTATGGGGAATCTGGCACACCAAGCCTTAGGTTGATTGACTGCGACCGGCTATGGGCCAAGTACGGCGCTGCCCTGCTCGAGCCATAGACTTCGGTCTGTGGAAGCTGAGGATAAAGGTCGGGCCGTTAAGCTTGGCTTTACTTCAGATAAAGGTCACAGGGAGCCTGGAAACCGGCCTTACCGAAGGGGGAAGCCCTCACCTCTTGAGTGGAGAATGTGCTGACTTCTGAAGAATTTAAAGCTTGGCGCAACGGCCTTGGAATCAGCCAGACGGAAGCGGCGACGGCGCTGAGGCGTTTCCCGAGGGTCCATCGAGAACCACGATCGCGAGCAAAGTGGAGAAAAGGGACTGTCCCCATCCCCGAACCACGAACTCGCATGCTACGCCGTCTTGGCGCAAATCCATGCCGTGCTGGGGCCGGCGATCGGCTTCACTTTTAGATCCGTGGTTTGCTCGGGTCGAAGGGAATTGACCGCGTTCATAGCGACAGCCAATAAAAAGCCCGCCTGGGTCAGGCGGGTTCGGACGCGAAGCATCACATTGCCCAAATCCCTTGCCCGTCCACGCTAGTAGGCCGCGAACTTCGACTCTTGGCGCTGAATGCTTGGATTGCAAGTTTTTGTGGATCGATCTGGGCGCAACAGAGTTGTGGACCGCCAGCATCATTTTGGCAGGAGGGTCTAGTGCCACCTAGCATCTGCGTGTTGGTTGTCGAGGACGAGCCGCTAATCCGCATGGACATCGCGGATTTCCTGCTCGGCGAGGGTTTCGAGGTATTGGAGGCTGCCAATGCCGATGAGGCAATTGACTTGCTCGAAACCAATGCCCAGATCCAGCTCATGTTCACTGACGTCGACATGCCAGGTAGCGTGGATGGCGTAAAGCTTTCTGCTGCTGTACGCGACCGCTGGCCACCCATCAGGATTGTAGCGACGTCAGGCCATCGCGCGGTGTCGGTCACGGACCTTCCGAAAGGCAGCCTGTTTTATGCCAAGCCGTATGACAACGCAGCCATAGCGGCAAGTTTACGCGACTTGGTCTCAACTTGACATGGCCGCCCTGCCAGTTCTTCCGCCTCCATGGCGTGGGCTCGATCACCAGCTTCGGCCTTTGAAGGCGAGCGCGCGGTTATTGTGTGAGGCGCTGCGGCTGGATTTTCAGCGTGACGATCAGGCCCTGCTTTGCCCAATCGTAAGCGATCGAGCCACGCAGATGCCCGGTTACGCTACGCTCGACCAATCTGCTTCCGTAGCCGGGCGGATCTGCAGGTGTCTCAACGAGCGGTCCGCCACTTTCTGTCCAGACGATGGTGACGGCGTCATCTTGCGCCGAGCACGATACATCCAGCGTGCCTGCTTCCGCCGACAAGGCGCCGTATTTGAGAGAGTTGGTTGCAAGTTCATGAATGATAAGCGCCAGGATAGTTGCCGATGATTCACCAACACTCATCCTTCGCACCGACACCCTGATGCGGCCGCTAAACGCCCCCAGATCGTCATAAGGCGCAAGCAGTACCGTAAGTAGGTCGCAAGCAGCGCAGAGGCGGCCTCAGTCTGGCCGGGCACCGGCCGCCACCAGATGATGGGCTCGCCCCAAGGCAGTCAACCGCTGTGTAAGCTCGCGCGCCAGGTCATTGGTCGTCGTCGTCGAACGCGAGCTAATGGCAGTAAGGCCGGAGTCTATGGTCAGCAGGTTCTTGACGCGATGGCTCATTTCGCAGGCCAGAAGCTCGCGGCTTCTTCCGCCTGCTTGCGGCCGGTCACATTAACGAAGGTGCCGAACATCAGCGCTGGGAAAAATCGCAGATCCTATGCCCAGTCTTGGCGCCGCAATCCCGACATGTGCTGGATCGCCCGCGGTCCCAAATCAAACTTGGTCCTCGCGCCAAGGTGGCGATGCGGGTCCGGTCAAGCCTGCTCGAGCGAAAGCTGGCGCACCCTTTACAAAGGACGATAAATTCACTGCCGGTATAATGGCATTTCCGTCAATGAACGGCTTTCTGGCCATCGTTGAGGCATCCTGACGGACTGCGAGCGCAACGCGTTTCGACCTGCGGAGGGAACCTCGGCGTTCAACATCAAACGACTAAGTACAGCAGGACGACATCGTCAGGCACTGAACGCCACCCTACCTACCTAGGGCGTCCCCCCATCATCAGCCTAGGCGGCGCACTCGTTCCGGAACATTGCCAGATTCCGGCGTCTCAGCGCCGCGCCTTCAATATTCTCGCCTCTCGCAGCAATGATCCACGATCAGTACCGACCATATCGATCAGCTCGCGTGCCTGGGCTTCCGTAATCCCGGTTTCGCGCGCCAGGAAACGGATGAGAAAGTCTTCTTGCTCCTCCCTATGCCCACGATCCCGTCGCTTCTCATCGGCGATGTATGACGATTTCGGCTGTTCTATCGAACGCGGCGATGGGGTGTCCTCATTGTAATGCACGCCTTGCACGGTCAGCCCTGCCTCCTCTGCAGCCGCCAAAAACGCCTGCCGGGCATTTTCCACCTCGTCGTCCGAAGTCAGTGAGCCGGTACAGGCCTGCAACGCGTCTCGGTATATTGATCCGTGCTCGTCCGGCCACTTCTCCATCAGCAAGATGGCAGCCTCGGAAGCACTGGACAACCTGCGGAGTTCTCCATTTGGCAACTCGATCGTTACTGGAACCCTGAAAAAAGCGTCGTGCATCGCGTCACCCCTATCCCACCATCTCTCAGCGAACGGGGCGCGACGACATTCGTTCCAGCGCAACATGTAACGCGGCCTATCCGTCCAACGTCAGGCACCTGACGCCGATCTCACAATGAGGCGCCACCGTTTGGGGGCATGTAGGCGGTCGGCGCGGCCCTTAGTCGGCCGGGCGTCGACGAAAGGCTCAGATCAAAGCATCCATTGGCGGCTTGGGGCGTTAAGACTGACGTCAGCAGGCCCCAACCGAATAGCTAGGGCTGGCGCAATCTCGGAGAACATTCACACATGGATATTCCTAAAGGTGCGACCGTTGCTGTGGCCGATGG
>NZ_RZQA01000567.1:0-4247 GCF_004022915.1 Mesorhizobium sp. M7A.F.Ca.US.006.04.2.1 | reverse complement strand
GGGCTGTGAGCTCATGACGGCACGCAGGGAGACGGGATCCCGATCACCGCCTCGGGGATGCGCGCGGTTTCGCCAATCATTCCGACTTCGACTCTGGACCATTTCTGAGCGTGAGGCGACCAAGCCCTGAATTGTGCGACACGATCAATCATGGAAAACGTCTCTCGCATGTAGCGTTGCGAATGTCCTGTTATGTTCTGCTGAATAAGTGACGGCAGGTTGCCAGGCAACGCCGACAGGACAATGCGATAAATCAAATCCGAAAACCACATAGCATGGCAAATGCCCCGGCATCGGCGATTCGCCTTCACGCAAAGGCAAGCTCGCGAAAGATGCGCCGGTGATCGCAATTTTCTTGGAACCAATCCTCCCGGCGCGCGACCAAGCGATGTGTCCAAACATGGTCAGCTTGTGGCGGCCGCATTCGACCGCCATTGCATCGAATGCATGAGTTATCTGCCACTCCCCGCATATCACCTCACGGCCCTAGCCTCGTCCGTCCTGCATTGTTGAACCCGACAACCCTTTGCTTACTATATGGTTTTCCAGGCCTTGCCGGCTGCTCCTATGCGTGCTTACTTGTGGTTGTTTTCATGAGGGGGATACAATCATGCGTTTTCTACTTGCTGCGGTCGCCATGCTGTCGTTCGCCGCCACCGCGGCTCTGGCCGATCCAGCTTCGGATTTCAAAAGAGCCGATCAGGCATTGAACCAGACCTTCAAGCAAATCCAGAAGCGGCTTACGGATGATTCCGACGGCAAGGCACGGTTCGTGAAAGCGCAGAGAGCGTGGATTGCGTTCCGCAACGCCGAATGCACGTTTCAATCCAGCGGTGACGATGGTGGCTCCGCGGCGCCGATGGTTGCCGCTGCTTGTCAGGCTGACCTGACCAAGGCCCGCACCAGGCAGTTGAAGGCCTACCTGAACTGCCAGGAGGGTGACCTCTCTTGCCCGGTGCCATCAGAATAATCTGGAGTGACAAAATGCCGAATTTCAAGATGAGATATGTGCTGATCGCGCTTGTGCCGTTGGCGGTTGCCGGTTGCGTCAGCGCTGAGGATCAGCGCGCAATGGATCAGCAACAGTGCGCGTCTTACGGCTACAGGCCAGGAACCAACAGGTTTGCCGACTGCATGATGCAACAGACCTCACAACGTTCAGAAGATGAGCAGCGCTCATTGGATCGCATGGCCGCGCAAGAACAGAGAGACAAGGATCGCAAGGAAGCGCGTCGAAAGGACGACAGCTACATCGATCCAAGGCCGAGTTACGACAAGGACGGCAATCCGAATTTCGACACTCAAGGCAATTACCAAGGGTGTCACGGCGCGGGATGTTTGGTCGACAATCCAGACAATAACGATGACGATGACCAGTAGGCTGGCTCCGCGAGGCTCTCCTTCCTGCCCCCTATAGTCCGGACCTCAACCCAATCGAGAAACCCTTCGCCAACTTCAAGCACTACATGCGGCGTTGCGCCAGGTGCAGGCTAGAAGTCAACCCAAATGCGAACCGCTCTACCTCTGGCGAACAGCCGGGAAATGCCGATCCTGCACACGCGATCCGCGATTCCATCAGCTTGAAGGATGGTTCCGGAACTTTTTGCCGCAATGGCAGGTTCGAGCGACATGACGAAACTATCTGACCCCTGGCCCGCCGTTCCCAGCAAGCTGCACGGCGGCCAGGATATCCCGGAAGAGAGCATTTCTATCCATGCTCATACCGCAGGCAGACGGTTGACCGGCGCGATTTACTCCAGGTGTTCTGGAGGAAGAGCCGGGGCATTGAGCGCTGGAACCGAGCCAGCTGCAACGATCATCGAATTTCCCCGAAGAAAGTACCTGCCTCTAGAAGCGCTTTCGGATCAGGGGCCGTTTCAGGGCAAAGCGGGCGATATTGTCGAGCGTTCTTGGCACCGCCATCTCCCCGATGCCCTCAATGGCGCCCTTGGCCGCTGCGTCCTCACGAAAGCGCACTATCCATTCTTCCGTGAGGCTGTCCCGTTGAACAGTGAATCTCGAATTGGCGGTGTCTTCCGGGACCTGGACGCCCATATAATCCGCCACAGCTTCCAGATAGGGCCGTGGGTCTTGCTGCAAATCTTCGTAGACGAATTGACGACAATCCAGCCCCGCAAGTTGTAGGTAGGACCTCCAGAACGCATAGCTTCGATCAATCTGGAAATACGCTTGGCTGATGTCGGCGAAGCTATAAGGAACAGAGCGCGGATTGACTTTCCCTTCGTGCCGGCTCGTCCACACTCCAGACATCCTAGCTCGGTAGAACGAAATAGCTTGCTGAATTCGGTCGCGACGTTCCAACAAAATGAATTCCAAGCCGTGTTTTCTTCGAATCTCGAATAGAAAATCCTTTCCGAATTTCTCCTTACACCAGGCCAGATGGCGCGGAAACAACTTGATCGCAAACCGCCCGTTGTCGGTCGACGCTTTCTCGATGACCGCTTTTTCAAGATCATCATAGGTGCGGGGATCGAAACGTAGATAGGCCGGATCAAGCCATTCCTCCGACCGTCCCATCAGGCCAGTTGCGTTCGTCAGGCTTCCCAGCCAGTTCGAACCGCTTCTTCCCTCTGTAAGAATCGCAACGCCCCGCATAAACTCCTCACTTCACCTTGTCCCGGAACGCATGCCGCAAGGCCCGCTTATCTTCAACCCAAATCAGTGCTGCGTTCCCGCCCCAGGTCCAGGAACACCGTGCTCAGCTTATTGCCGCCGTGATCTTCGTTGCCATCTTGTCGGCATCACCAGGGCTTTGGCTGGATTCTAGACCAGATGACCACGCAATTCATCTAGGACGCCGCATCGGCCGCCATCGTCATCGTGGGCGTGTTCGCCGTCGCCGACACGTCGCCACGCGATTGCTGCGCCTGCCCAGGAGTGTCCTCTGTCGAATAACCGTGAGGGTTGTTTTCGCCGCCATCACTATTTTTGTGAACCAATTCACCCGAGGCGCGACCAAGTGATGTGTCCAAACATGGTTCATCAAGGAGAACGTCTTATGTTTACTGTCTCGAGAAACGTCTTTTTGGCCGCCATCGCCGTTTCGGTGCTGGCCGGCTGCAAGACAACCGCTCCCAGGGAATGCGACAAGCTGAAGCCTGGCGTCACCTATAACGGCAAATGCTGCGGCATCGGCGAGCCTTGCCGCGAAGGCAAGGGCGGCGGCGACAGGCCGGGAAATACGCCTGATCCAGCGCCGCAATGATCTGATTGCGTGTCGCCCGTTCCGGTCAGCGCTGGGACGGGCGGGTTGCGCTCGAAAGCTCGCCAACGTCCAGCCTCCCCTTGAGGCACCGAAATCGTCCACCTCTGTGTAACGCGCGCCCTGGACGGCCCTGTGCCACGCTGTGCCCTGCTTATCCCAAGTGAGGCGTTCTTCCGCCAGCACCTCGACGCTGCTCATCCCGCGCGTCATGCCCACGCGCTTTGTCTGGCGAGCCGGCCAGCATGTCGATCCAAGTCTGATTTGTCTGGTTGGATGGTGGGCGTGACAGGGATTGAACCTGTGACCCCTGCAATGTCAATGCAGTGCTCTCCCGCTGAGCTACACGCCCATCCGAAGCCGCGCATACACCATTTTTGATCCAGCGCGTCAATAGCAGGAAAAAGGAAAGAAGGCGTCGTCTCGCCGCAGTGGCGAAGAGGTGCGGCGCCTCGCCTAGAAAACGGCTCAGGCCGCCTGCAGCATCTTCTCCACCTCGTTGACGAGGTCGCGCAGATGGAATGGCTTCGACAGCACCTTGGCGTCTTTCGGCGCCTTGGAATCCGGGTTCAACGCAACGGCGGCGAAACCGGTGATGAACATGACTTTCAGATCGGGATCGATCTCGGTGGCGCGGCGCGCCAGCTCGATGCCGTCCATCTCCGGCATGACGATGTCGGTCAGCAGCAGCGAGAACGGCTCTTCGCGCAGCCGCTCATAGGCGCTGGCGCCATTGTCGAAATCGCTGACCTGGTAACCGGCGCGCTCCAGCGCCTTGACGAGGAACCGACGCATATCGTCGTCGTCTTCCGCCAGAAGAATGCGTGCCATGATATCCTGTCCGAATCACCCGCCCGAGATTGCCGTTGGGCAAGCCCGTTAACCATCCTGTATATGAGGAGGTGAGGGTAAACATCAAGTGAACGCGGACGGCGATGATCCATATTTGCCGGGGGTGTGCCGCCGCTGAAATGCTGGACACGCGGCCTGCAAGGTGGCACTTTCACATCATGATGCACTGGTG
>NZ_RZQA01000566.1:0-4257 GCF_004022915.1 Mesorhizobium sp. M7A.F.Ca.US.006.04.2.1 | reverse complement strand
GTCGTGGAAGACGGCGAAATTGCCGTCTGTCGTCGGGTGAACATCCAGTTCGAGCGCGTCAGCGTCCAGCGCGAAGGCTGCTTCCATCGAGGGGATCGTGTTTTCGAGGTAGGCATGGCGCGGCGGCAACATGCGACTGGCCGTGCACGTCTCACCCGTCATGCCTTCCCGTGCGTAGTCCTGGGCAAGGCCGCGATGGGCAAGCACTTCCGGCTTGCCGGCGGGGCGGCTCGACAACAGCGAGGTGTTGTTGAGCCAGATGCCCGCCGCGGCGACAACAATGATGCCGAAGAAGATCGTCCGTTTGCGCATCAAGTGATTTCCGATTCGTCCGTCCTGCGCGGCATCCTGCTTTGCGATCGGACTTTTTGACGGCGACCGGGCGGCGACATCGAGATCATCCTCGATATCGCCTGGTCGGCGGCAATGAAATCGAAGAACGTGTCGACTTACGCCTTGTAGACCACCTGGCGCACGTCGATGTAGCTGGCGCGGAATCCGGCCTCGCAATAGTGCAGGTAGAACTCCCAGAGCTTCTTGAAGCGGTCGTCGAAGCCGAGCGGGACGATCTTCTCCCATGACGCCCAGAACCGGTGGCGCCATTCGGCAAGCGTGCGCGCATAGTCATCCGGAAACACGCGCTCGCGCAGATGGGCAAGGCCATGATCCTTGCCCAGTGTCTTCAGGATCGACGGTGTCGGCAGCATGCCACCCGGGAAAACATAGCGCTGGATGAAATCCGGCCTTGCGCGATAGGTGTCGTAGGCGGCTTCGTTGATGGTGATGATCTGCAGGCCGGCGGTGCCGCCGGGTCTCAGGCAAGCCTTCATCTTGCCGAAAAACACCGGCCAGTATTTCTCGCCGACCGCCTCGAACATCTCGATCGAGGCGATGCGGTCATAGGTGCCGGTTTCGTCGCGATAGTCCTGCAGCTTGATGTCGACCTTTTCGGCAAGGCCAGCCTTGGCGATGCGAGCCGTTGCAAAATCGTGCTGCTCGCGGCTGATCGTCAGCCCGGTGACGCGGCAGCCGATCTCGCGTGCGGCGAATTCGGCGAAGCCACCCCAGCCACAGCCGATTTCCAGCACATGGTCCTTCGGGCCGATCCCTGTGTCTTTCGCCAGCGCGCGATATTTGGCGGCCTGGGCGCTTTCCAGGTCGTTGGCTCCGGTCGTGTAGAGCGCCGACGAATAGGTCATGCTCGGATCGAGCCATTGCTTGTAAAAGGCGTTGCCGAGGTCGTAATGCGCCGAGATATTGCGCTTCGAACCGGTGCGGGTGTTCTGGTTGAACCAGTGGCGGATGCGCTGGACGGTGTTGATCAGCCAACTGGTGCCGCCCGCGATACGCTCGCCAATGACCGAATTGACCACGAACAGCTCCAGGAAGCTGGTCACATCAGGGCTTTCCCAATCGCCGTCCATGTAGGATTCGGCTACGCCGATCGTGCCGCCGGAAAAGGCGCGGCCGGGCAAGCGCCAATTCTTCAGCACCAGTTCGGCATCTGGGCCAGGTCCCTTGCCGCCGACGAGGACGGCGCGGCCGTCCGGCAGCCTCACCTTGAGCGAACCGCGCGGCAGGTTCATCGCCGCCGACAGCACCATGCGCGCTTTCGCCGGCAGACCTTTGACAATCTCGGCGAAATTGAACTCATCGAGCCTGACCGCGTCGCTCAATGCTGCGCCAAAAAGTTCCTTTTGTGCCATCTCGTGCCCCCTGGATTTCCGCGGTGTCGGGGCAGATTGCCGAGCCACGGTTCTCTTGGATCATTCGCCAGCTTCGAACGCCGTTGCCGGTCCCGGGCGCTGACCGGCTCAGTGACGGGCGGGCTCGAATGAAACACGCGCTCTTTTACCAGAGCTTTAGCGCTTCCCAGTGAATCCCTGCGGCGATCTTCCACGTCATGCGGCGAAACTTCAAGAGGCAGGCCGCAAGCGGGGCTGTGCCACGCGGAATGCTTGCGCCAGCGAGAATCCGCTTTTTTGCACAGCAAAGGCCGAGCGCGCAAAAAACGCCTATGGTCGCAGAATTGCTCGTGCGATAGATCTAGCCATGCGTTATGTAATCGTCATTGCCGCCATCGCGTTTTTCCTGATCTGGGATGGCATGTACAATCAGGGCCGCTATCTCGACACAACAGTGAGAGAGCTTAGCCATGTTGTGCGATATGTTACCGGCAGAGCTTAACTCCAGTGGCGGCAGCCGCGACATCCTAGTCGATTGACGCCAACGTCCTGCCGTCACAAAAGACCCCAGCATTTTGATCGAGGAGGCGGGGTTGATCCGGCATATCGTTTTCTTCAGCGCGCGGCGAAAAGAGGATGTCGAGGCTGTGCGCACCGGCTTGCTGGCGCTCGGCAACATTCCTCATTCCAGCCTGTTCGAGGTCACGCTCAACACCAAGGTGGATCCGCTGTCGGACGAGGTCGACGTGGTCGTCTATGCGGAGTTCGCCGATGACGCCGCGCTGGCCGCCTACAAGGCGCACCCGCTCTATGCGCAGACCACCAGCAAGGTCAAACCGATGCGCGAACTGCGCTATTCCGCCGATGTCGTTGCCGGAAGCTGATCGAGGCTTTGTCCCAACTGGTGCCTTTTTCGACGTCCGGTGAACTGGCGGGGGCGAAATGGCCGGGATTGCGATCAAGTCTTGAACCGATTTGCGGAATGATGCACATCGCGGCTGCATGACCCGAACCATCACTGGCACTCATCCGCTCGATCACCTGGTGCTGCCAACGCAGGGCCTTGAGGTGGCGCGAGCCCGGCTCGCCGCGCTTGGCTTCGTCGTGGCCCCGACCGGCATCCATCCCTTCGGAACGGAAAACTGCTGTGTTTTCCTGGCCGACGGCACGTATCTCGAACCGCTGGCGGGCGGCGACGAGCAGGTGGCGGCAAAGGCTATCGCGGACGGCAATGTCTTCGTCACGCGTGATCGCGCCTATCGCGACAGCAACGGCGACGAGGGGTTTTCCGCCATTGTTCTAGGTACGGGCAATGCCGATGCCGACCATGCACGCTATGTCGATGCCGGCATCTCGGCTGGAGACATGCTGGGTTTTTCGCGCGCTTTCACCGACCCGGCCGGCAAGAGCGACATCGCATCGTTCAAGCTCGCTTTCGCGGCCGGAGCCGAAGCCACGGACGCCTTCCTGTTTGCCTGCGAGCGGGTCAACGCGCCTGATGTCGACCGCGCGGCTTTGCAGGCCCACGCCAACGGCGCGACCGGAATTGTCGAGATCTTGGCGGTCAGCGATGCGCCTGGAAAGCAGCATGAGTTGATTTCTGTCACGGTGGATAATCCGGCCGCCGAAAGGCAGGGCGGCATGTTTTCCCTGCCGAATGCAGATTTGAGCATGCTTGACCGCGCGGCTTTCACCGCGCGCTTTGGCCTGCCGGCCGGCGCGCCGACAGATCTACGCTTCGCAGCGGTGGTCTTTTCGGTTCGGAACGCCGATGTGACATCGAGGCTGCTTGCGGCCAATTCCATCCAACACGATATAGCGGGCAATGATATTGTCGTGCAGCCTGCACCCGGACAGGGCGCGGCTTTCATCTTCCGGGAGACCAAATGAACAAGCCCGTCGCGCCCAATTCAGCGGTAATTGTCGGCAATGTCGTCTTCGACAACAAGGCGGCTCTGTCGCTGATCGCCGGCCCGTGCCAGTTCGAGTCGCGTCAGCACGCTTTCGACATGGCCGGCGCGCTGAAGGAACTGACCGGCAGGCTCGGAATAGGCCTCGTCTACAAGACCAGCTACGACAAGGCCAACCGCACCTCGCTGTCGGCGACGCGCGGCGCCGGCATGGACGCGGCACTTCCCGTCTTCGACGAACTGCGCAAGGAATTTTCGCTCCCGGTGCTGACCGATGTCCACACCGAGGAGCAGTGCGCCATCGTGGCGCCGCATGTCGATGTCCTGCAGATTCCGGCTTTCCTGTCGCGCCAGACCGACATGCTGGTCGCCGCGGCGAAAACCGGCAAGGTCATCAACGTGAAGAAGGGACAGTTCCTTGCCCCCTGGGACATGAAGAACGTCGTCGCCAAGATCACCGGATCCGGCAATGCCAATGTGCTGACCACCGAGCGCGGTGCTTCTTTCGGCTACAACACGCTGGTCTCCGACATGCGCGCTTTGCCTGTCATGGCAGAGATCGGCGCGCCGGTGATCTTCGATGCGACCCATTCGGTGCAGCAGCCGGGCGGGCAGGGCGGTTCCTCGGGCGGTGAACGTCGTTTTGTCGAGACGCTGGCGCG
>NZ_RZQA01000565.1:0-4257 GCF_004022915.1 Mesorhizobium sp. M7A.F.Ca.US.006.04.2.1 | reverse complement strand
CACCGGTGTTCGCCTGCGCCGGCAGCGTCAGGTCGACCGGCCTGTCCCAGGCAGGGCCGGTCGACCTGACGCTGCCGGCGCAGGCGAACACCGGTGACTATGCCGTCGGCGACTGGGTTCTGGTCGATGGGCATGAACACCTTGTGAAGCGCCGCCTGACCCGCAAGACGGTGCTGGAACGCCGCACCCAGGGCGGTGGCAGGGTGCCGCAGCTTGCCGCGGCCAATGTCGACACGCTGTTCATCGTCACCTCGTGCAATGCCGACTTCAATCCCGCCCGGCTCGAGCGCTATCTGGCGCTGGCCAACGAGGCCGGAACGACGCCGGTGATCCTGCTGACCAAGGCCGATACCGCTGAAGACGCCGAGACCTACCAGAAGCAAGCTGCGGCGTTGCAGCGTGGATTGCCGGTGGTAATGCTGAACCCCCGCACATCGGATGCGGCAACCGTCCTGGCTGCCTGGTGCGGTGTCGGCCAGACGGTGGCGCTGATCGGCTCCTCCGGCGTCGGCAAATCGACGCTGGTCAACACGCTGGCCGGATCGGCGCAGCAATCGCCGCAACAGACCGGGGGCATCCGCGAGCACGATTCCAAGGGACGCCACACCACCACGTCGCGATCGCTGCATTCCATCGCCGGCGGTGGCTGGGTGATCGACACGCCGGGCATGCGGACGCTGCAGGTCAGCGATGTCGGCTACGGCATCGACACGCTGTTTGCCGAAATCACCGAGCTTGCACCGCTCTGCAAGTTCCGCGACTGCACGCATGTGCACGAGCCGGGTTGCGCGGTTCAGGCTGCCTTGAAGGCGGGGACGCTCGACCCGGAGCGCCTTGCCCGCTGGCGAAAACTGTCCGACGAGAACCAGAACAACACGCCGGTCCAGAGCGGGCCTCGCGGAGCCAAGACTTCCGGCGGTCGCGGAAAGAGGCGCTGAACGGCGAGGACTGAGGACTTCAGAGCTGCGCCGTGCCGAAAACGCGATCCCAGAATGCCGAAGTCACACCGAAATTGGCCGTTTCGTCGATGTGGTGATGCACCGCATGACGGCGCTTGAGCGTGTAGAGATAGCTCGGATGCGCCGGGTGCCAGTGATGGATCATGTGGTGGATGCTGATGTACCACAGATATCCCAGCATCAACCCGCAGCTCACCGCGCTCGCCGTGGCGAAATCTGAGACCACCCAAACGGGCACAAACGCGACCAGCGCATGCACGCCGAGACTGAGCCAGGTTGGCGTGCCCACAGAACTGCGTTCCTCGACATGGTGACGGTCGTGCAGGTCCTTGACGTAAGGAATATGGTGAAGAGCGAACCTGTGCAGCACATACTCGATCAGCGTCCAGAGGCCGAGACAGGCGAGGACAGTGCCGATCCAGCCTGGCGCACTCTCTTCGCCAGCCTCGAGCAGCCCGGCCACTGCCAGCACGGCGATCACCAGCGGATACACCACGAAGTCGCTATAGTAGCCAATAAGACCGAGTTGCATCGTCACCTAGCCTTCGAGCCGCCAAATAAGCGATGGTATCAGATTGCCGGACTCGCGACCGAGGTGCAATGCAGACGCGCCTGACATAGCGTCGCAATCCCCTAGTGCAAGGTTCGCATCAACGATTCAAGGACCATCGGCAGGCTGCCGGCTTCGCAAATGGACGTACAAAAATGGCAAAACGCAGTGCGGGATTGCTGATCTATCGCCGCAGCGATGGCGATCTTAGGGTGTTGCTGGTTCACCCGGGCGGGCCGTTCTGGGCGAAGAAGGACGATGGCGCCTGGTCGATACCGAAGGGTCTCGTCGGCGAGGACGAGGATGAGTTGACGGCAGCGCAACGCGAGACCGAGGAAGAGCTCGGCGTCAAGGTCGACGGCACCTTCGCGCGGCTTGGCGACTACAAACAACCCGGTGGCAAGGTTGTCACGGCCTGGTCCGTCGAGGCGCGCATCGACATCGATGTGGCTGCCATCAAAAGCAACATGTTCACCATGGAATGGCCGCCAAGGTCGGGATCCCTGAAGGAATTTCCGGAGGTCGACAGAGCGGGCTGGTTCACTTTGGCCGAGGCGGAGGTGAAAATCCTCAAGGGGCAGCGCCCGATGCTTTTGGATTTTGCCAGGCAGCAAGGCGCCGGATGATCCGCAGCCCTCAATAGGGCAGGCCGACATAGTTCTCGGCGAGCGCGGTCGATGCGGCACGCGACTGCACGAGATAGTCGAGCTCGGCCTCCTGGATGCGCTGGCCGAACTCGCCGGTGTCGGGAAAACGGTGCAGCATCGTCGTCATCCACCAGGAAAAGCGAACCGCCTTCCAGACCCGTGCCAGCGCCTTGCCGGAATAGGCGTCGATGCCAACAGATGATTTCTCGATGTAGAAGTCGCGAAAACCGGCGAAGAGATAGCGCACGTCGCTGGCGGCGAGGTTGAGGCCCTTGGCGCCGGTCGGCGGCACGATGTGGGCGGCGTCCCCGACCAGGAACAGCCTGCCGAAACGCATCGGCTCGGCGACGAAAGAGCGCAGCGGCGCGATCGACTTTTCAAAGGATGGTCCGGTAACGACGCTTGCCGCGGTCTGCTCCGGCAAGCGGCGGCGCAACTCGTCCCAGAAGCGATCGTCCGGCCAGGCTTCGACGCGATCGTCCTGCGGACACTGCACATAATAGCGGCTGCGATGCGTCGAGCGCATCGAGCACAGGGCAAAACCCCGCTCGTGATTGGCGTAGACCAGTTCGTGATCGGCCGGCGGCACTTCGGCCAGCACGCCGAGCCAGCCGAACGGATACTGCCGCTCGAAGATTTTCAGCGCACGCTCGGGCACCGATTTGCGGCTGACGCCGTGATAGCCGTCACAGCCGGCAATGAAGTCGCAATTGATGCGATGCGTGACCCCGTCCTTGTCATAGGTCGCGAAAGGTGCGGCGCCGTCGAAATCGTGCAACGCGACATTTGCCGCCTCGTAGATCGTGGTCAGTCCGTCCGCATCGCGCTTGTCCATCAAATCGTGCGTCACCTCGGTCTGGCCATAGACGGTGACATGCCTGCCGCCGGTTAGTGCCTCGAGGTCGATGCGGTGCAGGCGTCCGTCGAAGGCGAGCGAGATGCCGGAATGCGGCAGTCCTTCGGCATGCAGCCTTGCCGCCGCGCCAGCCTGTTCCAGCAATTCGACGGTGCCCTGTTCGAGCACCCCTGCCCGCACACGGCCAAGCACGTGCTCGCGGCTCGCGCGTTCCAGAATGACCGTCTCGACGCCGATGCCGGCCAGAAGCTGCCCAAGCAGCAGGCCGGACGGTCCGGACCCGACGATGACGATTTGCGTGCGCATCAGTGGCCGAGACTTTCGACCTGTGCGGTCAGCTCAGCGGCAAGGCGGAGCGACGCGGCCGTCGCGATGACCATTTGCGGCAGCAATAGCCATTCCAGCGTCCAGGCAGCGCCCGAGCGCTCCTGCTCATGCACGAGCGCGTGATGCATGCCCGCAAGCTGCGTGGCGTTGAAGCGGGCAAGCGCCACCAGCGCTTCGGCCTTCACCGGGTTCTGCTTGTGCGGCATGGCCGAAGAGCCGCCGCCGCCGGAAAGCTCGATCTCGGTTCCACCTTGCGCCATCAGCGCGATGTCCTGGCCGAATTTGCCGAGGCTGCCTGATAGCAGCGACATCAGGCCGGCGAAATCGGCGAGTGCGTCACGCTGGTTCTGCCAATGCGGTGCGTCGCCAAGGCCGAGCTTTGCGGCCAGTGCTGCGCGCACCGCCGGACCTTTGTCGCCTAGCTTTTCCAGCGTGCCGGCGGCACCGCCGAACTGCACCACCAGCAGACGCCTCGACTGTTCCGACAATCTTTCCTGATGCCGTTGCAGTGGCGCCCGCCACGTCCTGACGCGATCGGCCACTTTGATCGGAATGGCTGGCTGCATGCGCGTCATTCCCTTCAGCGCCCTGCCGCCAAACCGCTCTTCGAGCGAGACGAGCCGTATAATGGTCTCGGTCAGGAGCAGGCCGAGATGCTCGACGATGGACTTCAGCCGAAACACCAGGCCGGTATCGATGACATCGTGGCTGGTTGCGCCGAGATGCACTTTGTCGCCATGCGGTTCGCCGACCGCCGCCCTGATCTGGCGTACCAGTTCCGGCACAATGACGCCGTCTTTGGCGACGGCAGCCCGCAGCAAGGCGGTGTCGGGCCGGAATGTGGCAAGTGCGGCCACGATCGCGGCGGCATCATCCTTGGTGATAATCCCGTTTTCAGCTTCCGCTTGCGCCAGCGCC
>NZ_RZQA01000564.1:0-4264 GCF_004022915.1 Mesorhizobium sp. M7A.F.Ca.US.006.04.2.1 | reverse complement strand
AACAGGAACAGAACCATCACCGCGCCGACATAGACGACGAGCAGGATCATCGCCAGGAACTCGGCGCCGGTCAGCATGAACAGGCCGGCGGCGTTGAAGAAGGTCAGGATCAGGAACAGCACCGAATGCACGGGGTTGCGCGACGAAATGACCATGAACGCCGATGCCACCGCGACAAAGGCGAAGAGGTAGAAAAAGGCCGCCTCTAGTCCACTCAACATTGGGGATCCCCCGGGTTCCTGTACAAACAGGACAACCGTCCTGTTTCGATGTTTGCCGCCTCAGGCCGCAAGTTTCGTTGTGTCCTTAGACGAGGCCCCTCGCCCCGTCCATGCGTCAAATATCAGCGGTAGGGCGAGTCCAGCGAGATGTTGCGCGCCAGCTCGCGCTCCCACCGGTCGCCATTCGCCAACAGTCTGTCCTTGTCGTAGTAGAGTTCCTCGCGCGTCTCCGTCGCGAACTCGAAATTCGGCCCCTCGACGATGGCGTCGACCGGGCAGGCTTCCTGGCAGAAGCCGCAATAGATGCACTTCACCATGTCGATGTCGTAGCGCACCGTGCGGCGCGTGCCGTCATTGCGGCGCGGGCCGGCCTCGATGGTGATGGCCTGCGCGGGGCAGATCGCCTCGCACAATTTGCAGGCGATGCAGCGTTCCTCGCCATTGGGATAGCGGCGCAACGCATGCTCGCCGCGGAAGCGCGGGCTGGTTGGCCCCTTCTCGTGCGGATAGTTGATCGTCTCCTTCGGCGCGAAGAACTGGCGCATCGACAGGAAGAAGGCGCTGACGAAATCCTGCAGCAGCAGCGATTTGGCGGCTTGGGAAAGAGCGGACATCACGCAAACCCCGTGATCTTGAGGAAGGCCGCGGTGGCGACCACCATGAACAGCGAGATCGGCAGGAACACTTTCCAGCCAAGCCGCATCAATTGGTCGTAGCGGTAGCGCGGCACGAAGGCCTTCACCATGGAGATGCCGAAGAACACGAAGCAGACTTTCAGCACGAACCAGATGACGCCCGGCACCCAGGTGAACGGCGCGAAGTCGAACGGAGGCAGCCAGCCGCCGAGGAACAGGATGGTGGCCAGCGCGCACATCAGCACGATGGCGACATACTCGCCGAGGAAGAACAAAAGGAACGGGGTCGACGAATATTCGACCATGTGGCCGGCGACCAGTTCCGATTCGGCTTCGACCAGATCGAAGGGCGGGCGGTTCGTCTCGGCCAGCGCCGAGATGAAGAAGATGATGAACATCGGGAACAGCGCCAGCCAGTTCCAGTCGAGGAAGGTGTTGGGCAGGCCAAGCCGCGTACCAATTCCATCATGCTGCGACAGCACGATATCGGTGAGGTTGAGCGAGCCGGCGGTGAGCAGAACGGTGACGATGACGAAGCCGATCGAGACTTCGTAGGACACCATCTGCGCGGCCGAGCGCAGCGCGCCGAGGAACGGATATTTCGAGTTCGACGCCCAGCCGCCCATGATCACGCCGTAGACCTCGAGCGAGGAGATGGCGAAGACATAGAGGATGCCGACATTGACGTTGGCGATCGCCCAGCCGTGGCTGACCGGGATGACCGCCCAGGCCGAGATCGCCAGCACGGCCGACACCAGCGGCGCCAAAAGAAACACGCCCTTGTTGGCGCCTGACGGGATGACCGGCTCCTTGAAGACGAACTTCAACAGATCGGCGAAAGCCTGCAGCGTGCCCCAGGGGCCGACGACGTTCGGGCCACGGCGCAATTGCACCGCCGCCCAGATCTTGCGGTCGGCGTAGAGGATGTAGGCGACGAAGATCAAAAGAACAACGATCAGCACGACTGACTTCAACAGGATCAGCAGCGCCGGCAGCACGTAGAAGGAGAAGAAAGTGTCCATGCTTATTCTGCCGCCTGCTTGAAGCCGCTCTTGGCCAGTGCCGAGCATTCCGCCATCACGGCCGATGCCCGCGCGATCGGGTTGGTCAGGTAGAAATCCGTCACCGGCGAGGTGAAGGTGCCCTTGTTCAGCCGTCCGCCGAGCTTCGCCACCTCGGCGATATCCTCGGCATTGCCGGCCGCGACCTGGTCGATACGGGCCAGATGCGGGTATTCGCCATAAAGCTTGGCGCGCAGCTGCGGCAGCGAATCGAACGGCAGTTTCTTGCCGAGCACATCCGACAGCGCCCGCAGGATCGCCCAGTCCTCGCGCGCCTCGCCCGGCGCGAAGCCGGCGCGGTTGGTCTGCTGCACGCGCCCTTCGGTGTTGACATAGGTGGCCGATTTTTCCGTGTAGGCGGCCGCCGGCAGGATGACATTGGCGCGGTGCGCGCCCTGGTCGCCATGCGTGCCGATATAGACGACGAAGGCGCCGCCGGTCTTGGCCATGTCGATCTCGTCGGCGCCGAGCAGGAACAAGAGCTCCATTTCGCCCAGCATGCCGGCAACGTTTCTGCCGCCCTCGCCCGGCACGAAGCCGAGATCGAGACCGCCGACGCGCCCGGCCGCATTGTGCAGCACGGCAAAGCCGTTCCAGTCTGCGCGAGCAGCGTTGACGGCGGCCGCGAGCTTGGCCGCCTGGCCGAGCACGGCTGCGCCATCGGGACGCGCCAGCGCGCCCTGTCCGACGATGATCAGCGGGTGTATCGCCTTCTTCAGCGTCTGGAAGAACTTGCCGTTTCCGTCGGCCAAATCCTTCAGCGAATCCGGCCCGGCGCCCAGCTGTTCGTAGTCGTATCGGGTATCGCCGACATCGCCGATGACACCGACCGGCAGATTGCCGGTCCGCCAGCGCTTGCGGATACGGGCGTTGAGCACCGAGGCTTCATAGCGTGGGTTGGCGCCGATGATCAGCACCGCATCGGCCTGCTCGATGCCTTCGATGGTCGGGTTGAAGATGTAGCTCGCACGGCCGAGCGCCGGGTCGAGTGCAGCGCCATCCTGGCGGCAATCGGTGTTCTTCGAGCCGAGCGAAGCCATCAGCAGCTTGAGCGCATAGGTTTCTTCGACGGCGGCGAGATCGCCCGCGATAGCGCCGATCTTTTCGGGCGCCGTCTTCGACACCGCGTCCTTGATCGCGGCGAAGGCCTCGGCCCAGCTGGCGGCAACCAGCCTGCCGTCCTTGCGCACATAGGGGCGGTCGAGACGCTGCGTGCGCAGGCCGTCCCAGATGAAGCGGGTCTTGTCGGAGATCCACTCCTCGTTCACCGCCTCGTTGACGCGCGGCAGGATGCGCATCACTTCGCGGCCCCGGCTATCGACGCGGATCGCCGAGCCGACCGCATCCATCACGTCGATGGATTCGGTCTTGGTCAGCTCCCACGGCCGCGCCTGGAAGGCGAATGGCTTCGAGGTCAGCGCGCCGACCGGGCAAAGGTCGATGACATTGCCCTGCAGCTCCGAGGTCATCGCCTGTTCGAGATAGGTGGTGATCTCGGCATCCTCGCCACGGCCGATCAGGCCCAGTTCGGAAATGCCGGCGACTTCGGTGGTGAAGCGGACGCAGCGCGTGCAGTGGATGCAGCGGTTCATCACCGTCTTCACCAGCGGTCCGATGTATTTGTCTTCGACCGCGCGCTTGTTCTCGTGATAGCGCGAGGAATCGACGCCGAAAGCCATCGCCTGGTCCTGCAGGTCGCATTCGCCGCCCTGGTCGCAGATCGGGCAATCCAGCGGATGGTTGATCAGCAGGAACTCCATCACGCCTTCCCTGGCCTTCTTGACCATCGGCGTGTTGGTGAAGATTTCCGGCGCCTCGCCATTCGGGCCGGGACGCAGGTCGCGCACGTTCATGGCGCAGGAAGCCTGCGGCTTGGGCGGCCCGCCCTTCACCTCGATCAGGCACATGCGGCAATTGCCGGCGATCGACAGCCGCTCATGGAAGCAGAAGCGCGGCACTTCCGCGCCAGCGTCTTCCGCCGCCTGCAGCAGCGTGTAGTGGTCGGGTACAGTGATCTCTTTCCCGTCGACCTTGAGCTTTGCCATTCGCCTCAAACCCCTGCGGAGTTCCCGCAATCTCTTTTTCCGGACGCGGTCGAGACCACGTCGGGCACTTCATTCACTTCTTGACGGCGAGCGCCGCCGCTTGAGCTGTCCAATCGTCGCGGCCGATGCGGCCGCCGAGCGACAGATAGTCCTCGACCCAGGCAACCTCTTGCGGCGTCCATGCCGCGATCTGGGCATACGTCCAGATGCCGAGGCCGTTGAGAACCTTCTCCAGCTTGGGCCCGATGCCCGATATCGCCTTGAGATCCGCCGGTTTCGCCGGCTTCTCCACGGCCTTGGGC
>NZ_RZQA01000563.1:0-4270 GCF_004022915.1 Mesorhizobium sp. M7A.F.Ca.US.006.04.2.1 | reverse complement strand
GTATAGGTCGACAGGCCGATGTCGGAGACGACGAACCATTGCGTGGCCATCGAGTTGTAGTCGTCGCTCTTGTCGTTGACGGCCTGGGCGGTCAGCACGTAGACGCCGGGCTTGCGCTGCGGCACCGCCTCGTCGACCGGGAAGGAGGTGGTGACCTCCTTGTTGAGGTCATTGGCGATGTCGAGCTGGCCTTGCCAGACCGGCGCGCCCATCTGCTCGGAAATGTTGGAGATGTCATAGCCGTCCAGCTGGTGCAGGAACTGGTAGCCCGACAGAAGCTGGGCGAGCGAACGATCGCCGATGCGATAGAGCTTCATCTCGGCAGCGTTCATGTTGACGGTAACGATCGGAATGCCACGGCGCGCGCCGGCCGGCAGCACGAAGCTATCACCGGTGAAGCGGGCGGACGGTGCGCGGTCCTGGACATAGATCGACAGCACCACGGGTGCCGCGGTCACTTCGCCGATTGCCGCCGGCAGGCCGGCGCGGAAGGTGACGTCGTAGTGCTGGCCATGCTCCAGCCCTTCGACGCAGATCTGCTTGTCCTTGGCCTCGACGCCCTTGGGCGGTGCATTGTCGACAGTGACGAATTGCGCGTAATCGACGCCGGTCTTGACCAGATCCTCGGAGAATTGCGCGCAGATGCGCGGCGCGCTGGTGTCGGCGTCGATGGTGTGGTCGATAACGCGGAAACCCTTGCGCGCCTTCAGATCGGCATAGTCGGCCTGGACCGCCGGCGACGGATTCAGGGCAAGGCTCGCCTCATAGGCCTGCAGCGCCGGCCGGTAGAGATCGCGCTTGTCGAGGCCGTTGCCGAGCAGCGCCAGCACTTCGGCGCGCGTCTTGGTGGTGCGCAGTAGTTTATAGGCATTGAATGCGGCCGAAGTGCCGTTCGTCGGCAAAGTGGAAGCTTCGGATGTGCTGGCGGCGGGCTGCACGGCCAGCGTTTCACGCGCCAGGTTGAGCCAGAGCTGGCCATCATCGGGCAGTACCGAGACAGCGGCCTCGTATTTCAGCATGGCGGAGCGGTGGTCGCCGGTCAGCACGGCCTGTTCGGCGGCACTCAGCAAGGCAGCCATGCCTTCTGTCGGCTTGTCATAGGCCGGGCCGAGCAGCTTGTTGCGGTATTGCTGGGCCTGGTCGGCCATCCAGTTGGGGAAGAAGGCGAGTTCCGGCGGCGCGCCGATATCAGGATCGCCATCGATGTTGACGACCTTGCCGGCGACCGCGCCATTGAAGGTTTTCAACTGGTTGTAGTCGGATTTGAGGAAGCACCATTTGGCCTTTTTATTGTAGGTGAAGGCGCGGCAGGCCGGGTCTCCCAGGCATGTCGTCTTGCACTGGTCGATTGTCACATTCTGGTCGGACCTGAGATCAAAGCCGAAATAATCGGAATTGTCCGTTGTCGCGATACGCCGGGCTTCGGCCGCCTGCGAGACGCTGCTCCAGGCCAGGACATTGGCCCAGGCAAAAAACAGGAGAATCAGAATCGAAAGACCACGAGCCGCGCGCATTGCCATAACACCCCTCCAGACACAGCTGACGTCCGGGCATGATCAAGCTTCAGTCAGGCTTGTCAACACAAGGACGCGGCAGGGGTCCGCCTGCCAACGGTTTCCTTTCCGGTCGATGACCGGTAGTACCTCCATAGGACAGGGGATCACGCTTTCTTGCGGCGACGCAAAAGGTGTGAATTCCAAGCCCGTCCTATTTCAGACAATTGGATTGTGGCCCCTTTACGAGCGCTTCAGAACTTCATTCCAATTTTAGTTTTGTAACCTAGGTTGTCTTAATGCCGGCGCATGAAGAGCAGATGTCAGGAGGTCGCGCGCCAGGGCGTGCGCTTCCGCGCGCCCTGCTGCTGGCCATGATGTGCTCGACCGTGCTCGTCGCCGAATCGCCCCCGGCGGCCGCTTTCGAGCTTTTCGGCATCAAGCTGTGGGGATCGTCCAGCGACGAGGAGGCCGACATCGTCGATCCTCTGCGCTACGCCGTGACCATCAATGCCCCCGACGCGGACAAGGACCTGGTCAAGAAGCTCGAAAATGCCACGGCGCTGAAGAGCGACGAGGAGCGTCCGGTTTCAGGCTCGCTCGGGCTGATGGCCAAGGCGCGCAGCGACCGAGAACAGCTTGTCGCCGCGCTCTATGCCGATGCCCGCTACGAAGGCGTCGTCACCGTCACCATCGACGGCAAGCCGCTCGACGATTTGCCGCCGGATGCCGAATTCAAGGGTCCGCAGCCGGTTCCCGTGGCGATCGACATTGCTACCGGGCCGAAATTCACCTTGGGCAATATCAGGCTGCAAGGCGACGCGGCAGGACTGATGAGCGCCGATTATGGCCTGATATCAGGCGGCGACGCCGGATCCGGCGCAGTGCTCAAGGCCGAGGCGCTGATCGTGCGGACGCTGAAGGAGCAAGGCAGGCCGCTGGCAGAGGTGACGGACCGCCAGATCGTCGCCGACCATGCCACCTCGACGCTCGACGTGACGCTGACGGTCGCCGCCGGACCGGTCGCCGGCTATGGCCCGACCACCGTGGAAGGCACCGAGAAGGTCGACCGCGACTTCACCGAATACATGACCGGCCTCAAGCGCGGCCGGCAATACTCGCCGCAAGAGATCGACGATGCGCGCGACCGGTTGCTGGCGCTCGAGGTCTTCAACAGCGTGACGTTCAAGGAAGCCGACAAGCTCGATGCCGACGGCAACATTCCGATCGGCGTCCAGGTCAGCGAGCGCAAGCCACGCTATTTCGGCGTCGGCGGCACTTTTTCCAACACCGAGGGGCTGGGCCTTGAGGGCTATTGGGGCCACCGCAATTTGTTCGGCCGGGCCGAGAAGCTGCGCATCGATGGCAAGATCAGCGGCATTGGCAGCAACGATCTCGGCGAACTCAACTACAATGCCGGTATCATGTTCGAGAAACCCGGTGTGATCGGACCGGCATCGAAGTTCTTCGCCGGCGTCAAGACGGTGCTCGAACATCCTGATGCCTATGACCATTTCTCGGTCAAGGGCAGCGCCGGCCTGTCCTACGAACTGACCAAGAAGCAGACGGTTTCCGCCGAGGTGGCGCTCGACTATTCCCGCATCCACGACGCTTTCGGCAAGCACAAATACCTGATCGCCAGCATTCCGCTGCAATATGTCTACGACAACAGGGACAACCGCCTGAACCCGACCAGCGGCTTCCGGGTGCTGGCCTATGCCGAGCCGAGCTACGACATTTTGAATGGTGCGGCCTTCCTGAAGCTCAAGGGCGAGGGATCGGCCTATCAGTCGCTGGATTCGGCTTCCAAGTTCGTGCTGGCCGAACGTGTCGCCATCGGGTCGATCGTCGGCACCGGGCTTCAGAATGTGCCGGCCGACCGGCGCTTCTATTCCGGCGGCGGCGGTTCGGTGCGCGGCTACGCCTATCAGGGCATCGGTCCGAAGGATTTCACCGGCCAGCCGATCGGCGGCCTGTCCTTCTTCGAAACCTCGGTCGAGATGCGCATCGCCATCACCGACACGATCGGCATCGTGCCGTTCGTCGATGCCGGCACCGTGTCGACCAAATCGGTTCCCGATTTCTCCGATGTCAAGGTCGGCGCCGGCGTCGGCCTGCGCTATGTCACGCCGTTCGGGCCGCTGCGCATCGACGCGGCCGTGCCGCTCAACCGCGATCCGGGCGATCCGCATTTCGGCATCTATGCCGGCATCGGACAGGCATTCTGAGCGATGAAAACAGTCTGGCGCATCCTCCGCATTGTTCTCTACACCCTGCTGATCGTGATTGCGGGAGCGATCGGCGCGCTGGTGGTGCTAACCAAGACCGAGCGCGGCCGCGACAATCTCGCCGGCATCATTTCGCGGCTGGCATCGACCGACGACCGCAAGATCACGGTCAGCGGCATAGACGGCATCTGGTCGGGAGCCCTCAGCGTCGACCATGTCGTGCTGGAGGATCGCGAGGGTGCCTGGCTGGTGGCGCGCAAGGTGGCCGTCGACTGGTCGCCGCTGGCGCTGCTGTCGAAAAACTTCAGCGCCGACCGTATCGCCGCCGAGCGCATTGAGCTGGCGCGATTGCCGGTGGCCAGCACGCAGCCGGCGCCGAGCGGCGGCACGACGACGCTGCCGGTTTCCATCGACATCAAGCAGATCGACCTGCCCGAGATCGCGCTTGGCCAAGACCTTGCCGGCAGCGGCATCGCCGAACTTGCCGCCAGGGGCATGCTCAAGGCCGATGCCGCGCCTCTGGCGGTCGAGACGGTGCTCAACGTCACC
>NZ_RZQA01000562.1:0-4284 GCF_004022915.1 Mesorhizobium sp. M7A.F.Ca.US.006.04.2.1 | reverse complement strand
ATCCTGCACGGCCGCGTCATGGACGTCGCGCGTATGGTGAAACTGTCGCGGGCGGTGATGGCCAATATCGGCCAGAACATCACCGTGGCGCTGGGGCTGAAGGCGGTGTTCCTGGTCACCACCATTTTGGGCATCACCGGCCTGTGGCCGGCGATCCTGGCCGATACCGGCGCGACCGTGCTGGTCACCGCCAACGCCATGCGCCTGCTGCGCTGGCGCGGGTGAAGTGTTTTTGGTTGATCGCGATCTTTTCGGAAAACCGGCGTCCACTTTTCCGGATCGTGATCTACTCGGCTGGGGCTGTCAGCGGCGGCGTGGCGTTGCTGCGCCCTTCCCAGACATAAGAGGCGAGCGCCACTGCCACGGCAACCAGCATGGCGATGGCGCCCAGCAGCGGCAGGCTGCGGTAGCCATAGCCGCTGTTCAGCATCGCGGCGCCCAACGAAGCGGCCAGCGCGATGCCGACATTGAAGCCGGAGGGAATGAGCGACGAGGCAAGGTTCGAGGCGTCCGCGGTCCAGGCCAGGATGCGGGTCTGGATCGGCGTGCCGATGGCGAAGTTGAGACCGCCCCAGATGACGATCGCCACAACCATCGGCAGGGGATAGGGGCTGACGGCATAGATGACGCCAAGCGTCACCGCCTGCAGGGCCAGCATGGTGATCAATGACGGCATCAGCTTCCAGTCGGAGAGCTTGCCGCCGAGGAAGACGCCAAGGGTTGCGCCGACGCCGTTGAGCAGCAGCACCCACGGCACCAGGTTCTCGTCGAGACCGGTGACTTCCAGCAGTGTCGGGGTGATGTAGGTGAACAGGCCGAACTGGCCGATCATCAGCATCAGCATCAGGATCAGCGATGTCCAGACCTGCTGGCGGGCCAGCACGCGGACCTCGCGGGCGAAGCCGGCGGGCTTGGCCGATGAGCCGGTGGTGCGCGGCAAAAGGGTTGCCATGGCAAGCGTTGCCGCGACACCCAGCGCGCACATCACCCAGAAAGTCGCACGCCAGCCCCAGATGTTGCCGATTGCGGTGCCGGCCGGCACGCCGATGACGTTGGAGACGGTGAGGCCGGACAGGATGACGGCGACAGCCATGCCGCGCTGGTCCT
Organism: Mesorhizobium sp. M7A.F.Ca.US.006.04.2.1; assembly: GCF_004022915.1. Lineage (NCBI taxonomy): Bacteria > Pseudomonadati > Pseudomonadota > Alphaproteobacteria > Hyphomicrobiales > Phyllobacteriaceae > Mesorhizobium > Mesorhizobium sp. M7A.F.Ca.US.006.04.2.1. The sequence goes on along the minus strand of NZ_RZQA01000562.1, from coordinate 3,177 downwards.
CGCGCACGAGACCGACGGCGACGACCATGGCGACGCCGAAATAGGCGCCATGCGCGACCGCCACGGCAATGCGCAACAGAAGCATCGAGGTGAAATCGGGCGCCAGCGCGCAAGCCGCCTGGCCAATGGTGAAGGCGATGGCGAGGCCGAGCAGCAAGGTCTTGCGCGACAATGACTTGGTGGCGAGCGCCAGCAGCGGGCCGCCGATGGCGATGCCGCCGGCATAGCCGGAGACGAGATAGCCGGCGGAGGGAACCGAGACGCCCAGGCCTTGCGCCACCTGCGGCAGCACGCCGGCAATGACGAATTCGGTGGTGCCGAAGGCAAAGGCGGCGATGAACAGGGCGATGAGCGGAAGCGACATGGAGAAGCCTTAGCTGGAAGCGCCTCAAACCACGGATGGGCTTTGCGGGCAATCCAGAAATTTTTGTCGCGAGTTTAGGTTTTCTTGAATTGGATGCGAGCAGCCGCTTCCCTTCTCCCCAGGGGAGAAGGGAAAGTGGCGCTTCTCAGCTCGCCTTCAACCGCGACCCCGTCAGCAGGCCGCGCTCTTCAAGCACCGGATAGGCCATCGAGGCCAGCAGCGAATTGATCTGTTTCAGGTCGCGGATGGTGTCGAGATGGATCGAGCTGGTTTCGACGCTCTTGGCGGTGCCGTCGCGCAGCCGCACGAAATGGCTGGCGCTGGTTTCCTTTTCGCGGTCGCGCAGCCGGTCCTTTTCCAGCACCAGCTGACGGGCGGTCTCGGGATCGCGCGACACCAGAACGTTGAAGGCAAGCCGCGCATTGGCCAGAACCGAGCCATGGAAGGCGCACAACTCGGCCCAGCCCTCGTCGGTGAATTCCAGTCCGCGCTCGAACTTCTTCTTCACATGCACCAGCATGTTGCGCACGATGATGTCGCCGACCTGCTCGAGCTTGACGCAGGCGCCGATCAGTTCCTGGCAGCGCAGCGCCTCGTCCTCGGTCAGCGGGTTCCTGGTCAGTTTGGCGAGGTAGAGCTTGATCGCGGCGTGCTTGCGGTCGACGCGGTCGTCGAGTGCGGCCAGCGCCTTGATCTTGTCGGCGTCGGCACTTTCATAGAGTTCGATGATACGCTTGAGCATGATCTCGATCGTCTCGCAGACCCGCACCACCTCGCGGGTGGCATTGGCCAGCGCCTGGCTCGGCACGTCGAGCGCGCTTTCGTTGAGCGCGGACAGCTCGACGACGTCAAGCGAGGCGGCCGGCACGGGCTTGGTGCCAAGTGCGACGATCTTCTCCGAAGCGCGGTAGACGAAGCCTGCCAGCGGCAGGCCGGCGAGCAGGATCAGCACATTGAACAGGATGTGGGCATTGACGATCTGGTCCGCCGCCGTCGAACCGAGAAAGGCGAAGTGCGGCCTGAAGATCATGACCAGGATCAGCATGACCAGCGAGCCAAGCCCGCGCATCAGGAGATTGCCGATCGGCACGACGCGCACTTCGGGGCTCGACGAGCGGGTCAGCATCGGCGCGATGATCGAGGAGCCGAGGTTGACGCCAAGGATGAGAACGACGCCAAGTTCGGGCGTGATCAGGCCACGGCCTGCCAGCGTCGCCATCAACAGCACCGCCGCGATGCTCGACTGGAACAGCCAGGTGATCAGTGCCGCCAGCAGATAGGCGGTGATGGAATCGGTCGAGAAGTAGTTGATGATGACCGGCATGAGCTGGCTGTTGCGCAGGGGCTCCGATGCCTGGCCGATCATCTCCAGCGACAGGATCAGAAGGCCGATGCCGACCAGGATGCGGCCGGACTGGCGCCAGTCGCGCCGCTCGGTGGCCATGAACATGACCGTGCCGGTGATCAGGCACAGCGGCACCAGCAAGGTGAGGTCGAAGGTCAGCAGCTTGACCACCAGCGCCGAGCCGATCTCGGCGCCGCGCACCGCCAATTGGCCCGCGGCGCCAGAGACGATGCCAGAGCCGGCGAAGGAGCCGACCAGCAGCGTGACGGCGGTGGAGCTCTGCAGGGCGATGGCAAGGCCGGTGCCGGCCAGCACCGCCATGATCGGATTGCGCATGGTGGCGCGGAGGCGATGGCGCAGCACGTCGCCATAGGCGCGTTCAACGCCGGTCTTCACCATGCGGGTGGCAAACAGCATCAGCGCCACGGCGCCGGCCAGATGCAGAAGGACGACGGACCCGCTCATTTCGTCCCCCGCATGCAAACAGGGCGCCCGCCCTGTTTTGCGTGGCGATCAGAAGGAAAAACGAGGGAACGAATCATGTTCATGGCGGTGACTTATAATAGCTCGAATATTTTAGCCGGATAATAAAATCTTGTCGATTTCAAGGGCCGTTGCCGCGCGACAGGCGGTGTCGGAAAATGGACGGACGCGCAAATGGTTGCATTGCTGGGCGGGCGCGAAGCGGCGGATAGGCCGAGTTTGCGGTGCGACTGGCTCCTGCCTTTGCGATCATGTTCAGCTTCCTTGGGTAAATCAAGGAATCCATTACATAATTGTAATGCGTGCGTTCAGTTTCGGTTCATCGATGGGCAGCTACTGCTTCGGTATCGACAACCAAGGAGACTTCTCATGAAACGCATCGTCCTTTCCGCACTCGCTTTCTCGATGCTGGCCGCCACGTCGCTCACCGGCCAGGCCGCACCGCTGAATGCGCCGAACGCGCCGCAGTCGAACTACAGCCAGGTCGACTGGCAGAAGCCCGGCCACCACAGCGATGTGAGGAAGCGCGTTTACAAGAAGAAGGTCGTCGTCGTGAAGCGCAACAACTGGCGGCATGGCCAGAAATATTCCGGCTGGAAGCGCCATCAGCCGATCCGCGACTATGGCCGCTACGGCCTGCATCGCCCCGGCCGCGGCCAGGAATGGATCCGCGTCGGCAACGACTATGTGCTGGTCGGCATCCTCTCCGGCGTCATCTTCGGCGCGCTTGCCGCGCATTAATCGGCACCTTGCCGGACATTGAAAAGGGAGGCGGCCCGCTACGGCCGCCTTTCTTTTTGCCTGTGGAAACCGGGTATGGCCCGCATTAAGGGTCGTCGGATTTCGCGGGCGTGATTATATAATCGGGAAACGAGTTCCCCGATGCGCTTTCCACCCGCCTTCCTCGACGAGATACGCGACCGCGTGCCGATTTCATCGGTGATCGGCCAGCGCGTCGCGTGGGACCGCAAGAAGACCAACGCAC
>NZ_RZQA01000561.1:0-4303 GCF_004022915.1 Mesorhizobium sp. M7A.F.Ca.US.006.04.2.1 | reverse complement strand
CGACGGATCGAGAGCATCGCGGCTCTGGTCGACATAGCCGAGCTTCTCCGTTTCGCCGACGCGCACAGAACCCGCATCCGGCTTTTCCTGGCCGGTGATCATGCGAAACAGCGTCGTCTTGCCGGCGCCGTTCGGGCCGATGACGCCGACGATGCCGCCGGGCGGCAGCTTGAATTCCAGGCCGTCGATGAGCAGCGTGTCACCAAAGCCCTTCGACAGGCCTTCCGCCTCGATCACGACATTGCCGAGCCGTTCGCCGTGCGGGATGACGATCTGCGTATCGCTCGGACGCCGCTTGTCGGCTGCATCCAAAAGGTCCTGGAACGCCTGGATACGCGCCTTGGACTTGGTCTGGCGGGCCTTCGGGCTCGACTGGATCCATTCGCGCTCGCGGCCGATGGCGCGCTGGCGGGCATCGTCCTCGCGGCCTTCCTGCTTGAGCCGCTTGGCCTTGGCTTCGAGGTATTTGGTGTAGTTGCCCTCATAGGGAATGCCGCGGCCGCGATCGAGTTCGAGGATCCAGCCGGTGACGTTGTCGAGGAAGTAGCGATCGTGGGTGATGATCATCACGGCGCCCGGATAGGCACGCAGATGCTTTTCCAGCCATGCCGTGGTTTCGGCGTCGAGATGGTTGGTCGGTTCGTCGAGCAGCAGACGGTCGGGCTGGCGCAGCAGAAGCTGGCAAAGCGCGACGCGGCGGCGCTCGCCGCCCGACAGCTTGGTGACTTCCGCATCCTTGGGCGGGCAGCCCAGCGCTTCCATCGCCATCTCGACCTGCTGTTCGAGGTCCCACAGGTTCAGCCGATCCATCTCGTCCTGGAGCTTGGCCGACTCGTCGGCCGTCTCGTCGGAATAGTTCATCATCAATTCGTTGTAGCGCTCGATGATGGCGGTCTTGGCGGCGACGCCTTCCATGATGTTTTCGAACACGGTCTTGTCCGGATCGAGCGCCGGCTCCTGCGCCAGGTAGCCGACAGTGGCGCCTTCGGCGAGCCACGCTTCGCCGTTCCACTCCTTGTCGAGCCCAGCCATGATCTTGAGGATCGTCGACTTGCCCGAACCGTTGGGGCCGAGGATGCCGATCTTGGCGTCCGGATAGAAGGAGAGATGGACATTCTCGAGCACCTTCTTGGTGCCATAGGCCTTGTTGAGGCCGGCCATGTGATAGATGAACTGGCGTGCCACGCGCGCTTTCCCTGAAAAACCGACTGGATTTGTCGAATTGAATGGAGGTTGGCCGCTATGTAGGCGATGCGGCGGCGAACGGCAATCGCTTTTGCCAGATCAGGCCAATCACACGGACAAGTGTGGACCGCTGCTCGTGCAGTCTAGGCGCCGTTCAGCCGCCCTTACTGGAACCCGATAGCGTCGACGGTGCCGGTCGGGCAGCCTGCCTTGTTGGTCGGCACCGAAGCCAGCAGCAGGTCCTTGAGCGCGCTGTTCGGGCCGATCGGGCCGGCGAGGCCGAGGGTCAGTTCGCCGATCAGCCGCCTGCCGCTCGACGGATCGATGACGCAGGAAACGCGCACGCGGTCCCCTGCTCCCGCCCCGAAGGCAGTGTCGAAAGCGCCGCGGATCTGGTCGGCCGTCAGCTTGCCGCCGATGTTCTTGGCAAAGAGATCGCGCACCGGCGAACTGTTCACCGCGCGCATCAAATTCAGCGCATCGGAGAAATAGTCCTGCTGGCTCTTGCCGTAGCAGGTGCCGTGCTTGATCCATTCATGCCGTTCGAGATGGGAGGCCGTTCCAGGCATCACCTGATCGAGTTCCGTGCGGGTGTTGGCGTCAAGATTGACCGGCGGCAGGTCTTTCCAGTGGGCCGGATTGTCGTTGGCCTTGTCGCTCGCCGTCGCCTGGCAATAGAAATTGCCATTCGGCTGCGGCCACAGGCCGTGCAAGGTGAAATGCGTGGCGTCGAAATCGCCGGTACTTTGTGCCCTGCATTCGGTCTTGTTCGACTTTGTCTCGCAAAACGCCGGCTGCCAGCTCAGCGCGAAGACGTATTCGGGCTTCCCCGATGCCGCCGGCTTGCCTTGCCCGTCAGGCGCGGCCGGCACGGTCGCCGCGCTGCTGCCGGAAACATGGCCGCAGCTGACCTTCACCCAGCGGCGCTCCGGATCGGCGCCCGGCACCAGGATGAGATAATGCGTCGGCGTATCCTTGTTGCCGGCAAGCAGCTGATAGCTCTGCCCGGCATCGGTCGAGACATTGCCGGGGTTCTTGCCGTTCTTGATCGCTTGCGTCGCCGGACAGGCGGCGTCGGCGACGAAGCTGCCGCTCATCTTCACGTCGGCATGCGCGGCCCCGGCCAGCGACGCCGCCAACATGGCCAATCCGAAAACGACACCGATGCGCATGGAGAATCCCCGGCTGAAGAAGTGGGCGACAGACTGAAGCTGTCTCCATGTCAGAATTGCGATATTTTGCTGACCGAACGCAAGAAACATCGTCGCGAAAAGCGGGTTTGCCGGATTGACGCATAATGTGGGCCGGCGCAAACAAAGCCAACGACGACAAAAGCAAGGGCGGGACCAGGCGGCATGTCATTCAGCCAGCAGCGCGTGGTTGCCTCGCCGACCGGTGCCGAGCTCAATCTTTTCGTCAGGCAGGCCGATGGCCGGGCACGCGCCGTCGTCCAGATCAATCACGGGCTAGCCGAGCACGCAGCGCGCTATGCCCGCTTTGCCGATTTTCTTGGCTCGCGCGGTTTCGACGTCTATGTCCACGATCATCGCGGCCACGGCGCGACCAAGGCGTCCGACGCTCCGCTCGGCAGGTTCGCCGACAGGGACGGTGCCGCCAAGGTGATCGCCGACGTCGACGTCATCCATGATCTCATCGCCCGCGAACGGCCAAACAGACCGGTCATCCTGTTTGGCCATTCGATGGGTGCGTCGGTGGCGCTGAACTACCTGTTGCGCCACTCGCCACGCGTTCACGCGGCAGCAATCTGGAACGGCAATTTCTCCCAAGGCCCGCTTGGGCAGCTTGCGCTCGGCATCCTTGCCTGGGAACGGATGCGGCTCGGCTCCGACGTGCCATCGCGCCTGCTGCCGAAACTCACCTTCCAGGCCTGGGGCAAGGCGGTGCCCAATCACCGCACAGTGTTCGACTGGCTGTCGCGCGACGAAGCGGAAGTGGCGAAATACATTGCCGATCCCTTGTGCGGCTGGGACGCTTCGGTGTCGATGTGGCGCGACGTCGTCGGTATGGCGCTGAACGGCGGCAAGGATGCCGGCTTTGCCGGTATCCGGCGCGACCTGCCCGTCAGCATCGTCGGCGGCGAGAAGGATCCGGCTTCCGACTATGGCAAAGGGATCACCCATCTTGCCGATCGCATGCGCAAGATGGGCTTTTCGAATCTGGTTTCAAAGGTTTACGCCGACACCCGCCACGAAAGCCTGAACGAGGTGAATCGCGACATTATCATGGATGATTTCGCCGCCTGGGCCGACGAAGTCCTCAAAGCGTGACGGATTGGCCCATTGCAAGAGCCGTGACAGCCGTTGCAGGGCTTGATAGAGGCTCTGCTTTCGCAGCAATCGCAGTGATTGCGGCAACCACGGTGATCCATGGCTGAGCCCCCGCTGAAAGGCGTCCGCGTCGTCGAACTCGCCCGCATCCTTGCCGGGCCATGGGCCGGGCAGTTGCTTGCCGATCTCGGCGCCGATGTCATCAAGGTCGAGAGCCCCGATGGCGGCGACGACACCCGCAAATGGGGCCCGCCCTTCGTCATGGGCAAGGACGGCGAGAACCTGTCGGCCGCCTATTACCATTCCTGCAACCGCGGCAAGCGCTCCATCGCCATCGATTTCTCGACCCCGGAAGGCGCCGAGACGGTGCGCCGGCTGGTCGCCACTTCGGACGTGCTGATCGAGAACTTCAAGCTCGGCGGCCTGAAGAAATACGGCCTCGACTATGACAGCCTGCGCAAGATCAACCCGCGCCTCGTCTACTGCTCGATCACCGGTTTCGGCCAGGACGGTCCGTACGCACCGCGCGCCGGCTACGACTTCATCATCCAGGCCATGGCCGGCATGATGTCGATCACCGGCGAGGTCGGCCGCGAGCCGCAAAAGGCGGGCGTCGCCATCTCCGACATCTTCACCGGCCTTTATTCGGTCATCGCCATCCAGGCAGCACTGCGCCATGCCGAGCAGACCGGCGAAGGTCAGCATGTCGACATGGCGCTTTTCGACACCCAGATCTCGGCGCTCGGCAACCAGAATTTGAACTATCTCGTCTCCGGCAAATCGCCGGTGCAGATGGGCAATGCGCATATGAACATCGCCCCCTACGAGGT
>NZ_RZQA01000560.1:0-4323 GCF_004022915.1 Mesorhizobium sp. M7A.F.Ca.US.006.04.2.1 | reverse complement strand
GACCTGGGATCTGCTGAAACACATGCTGATGCCGGCCGTGGCGCTGGCGCTGCCGCTGGCGGCGATCATCTCGCAGCTGCTGAAACAGTCGCTGAAGGAAGTGCTCGACCTCGACTACGTCGTGCTGGCGCGGGTCAAGGGATTCTCGGAAACGCAGGTCATCCTGCGCGAAGCGCTGAAGAATGCCGCGCTGCCGACGCTGACGCTGGTCGGCGTGCAGTTCACCTTCCTCATCGGCGGCACCGTCATCGTCGAACGGCTGTTTTCCTATGAAGGCCTCGGCAACATGGCGATCGACGCCGTCATCAACCGCGACTTGCCGCTGATCCAGGGCATCGTTCTGGTCTTCGCGCTGCTGTTCGTGCTGATCAACCTCAGCGTCGACATGATGTACGCACTGCTCAATCCAAGGCTGCGCCATGGATGAGGGCCGCGCTCAAAGACGAGCTGTGTCGCCGCGTCTGTGGCTGGCCGGCGGCTGGCTGCTGCTGGCGCTTCTGGCGGCAATCTTCGCGCCGCTGGTCGCGCCGCAGGATCCGCTGGCGCAGGATTTGATGCTGGAACGGTTGCCGCCGTTCTGGATGGCCGGCGCCGAACCCGGCTATTGGCTCGGCACCGACAGCCTCGGCCGCGATCTGTTGTCGCGACTGATCTTCGGCGGCCGCATCGCCTTCATCGTCGCTTTCGCCGCGGCCATCGCCGCCTGCCTGGTCGGCTCGATGCTGGGGCTGATAGCCGGCTATTTCGGCGGCTGGGCCGACCGCATCATCTCGCGCATCGTCGATGTCTGGATGGCATTTCCGCCGGTGCTGTTCGCCATCCTTTTGGTTGCGGTGCTCGGCACAGGCTTGAGTTCCGTCATCCTCGCCATCGCCATCATCGACTGGACGCGTTTCTGCCGGGTGATCCGTGCCGAGACGATGGGCCAGTCGCGCATGGACTATGTCGAGAATGCCCGCATCGCCGGCTATGGCCGCATCGGCATCATGCTTCGCGAAGTGCTGCCCAATGTGGTGCCGTCGATCGTGGCGCTGCTGTCGCTGGAGATGGGCATCGCCGTCATCGTCGAGGCGATCCTGTCCTTCGTCAATCTGTCGATCTCGACCGACGACCCGACCTGGGGCGGCATCATCGCCGAGGGCCGGCTGTCGATCCATCAGGCGTGGTGGGTGCTCGTATTTCCGCTGATCACGCTGATCCTGACCGTGCTGTCGTTCAGCCAGTTCGGCGAGGCGCTGAAGACGCGTTTCGATCCGGTGCTGCGATGAGCGCCTGTCTCGACATCAGGGATCTGAGCGCCGTGCTGCCCAACGGCCAGCGCGTATTGCGCTCGGTGTCGCTTGCCGTTCAGCCCGGCGAGGTCCGCGCGCTGGTCGGCGAAAGCGGCGCCGGCAAGACGATGATCGGCAAGGCGGTGCTCGGTGTGCTGCCGTCGAGCGTGCGCATCGTCGAAGGCGACATGCGGCTCGAGGGCGAAGACCTCGGCAAATTGCAGCCCAAGGCGCGGCGCACGCTGATCGGGGCATGCACGGCGCTAATCCCGCAGGACCCGCTGACCGCGCTCAACCCGTCGCGCCGCATCGGCTCGCAGATGACCGACCGGCTGGTGCGCATCCTCGGCTGGAGTGGCGAGAAGGCCGATACCCGCATTCGCCAGTTGCTGGACGAGGTGCAGATCCGCGACCCCGACCGCGTGCTCAAAAGCTATCCGCACGAACTGTCCGGCGGCATGCGCCAGCGCGTGCTGATCGCTGCCGCCTTCGCCGCCGAGCCAAGGCTGATCGTCGCCGACGAGCCGACCACGGCGCTCGACGTCACCGTGCAGAAGCAGATCCTGCGGCTGATCGCACAATTGCAGCGCGAGCACGGCACCGCGATCCTGTTCGTCACCCATGATCTCGGCGTCGTCGCCAAGATCAGCCAGAGGGTCTCGGTGCTCTATGCCGGCAAGGTGGTGGAGGAGGCCGAGACCGCAGCGCTCTTCGCCGCGCCGCAGCACCCCTACACACGGGCGCTGATCGCGGCGACGCCACGCTACACCGATCCTTTCGCCTCGCTAAGACCGGTGGACGAGGCGGTGCTGGCCGGACTTGCTTCGGAGATCGCTGCCGCCGACCAAGCCTGGAGGCGGCCGCATGGTTGAACCGTTGTTCTCCGTGCGCGGGCTGAAGGTCGCGCTGCCCGACATGACGCGCAAGCCGCTGATCGGCCGCGCGCCATTGGTCGAAATCCTGAAGGGCCTGGACTTCGACCTGCCGCGGGGCTCGGTGACCGGCATTGTCGGCGAATCCGGTTCGGGCAAGTCGACGCTCGGCCGCGCGCTGGTGCGCCTGCTGGAGCCAAGCGCCGGCAGCATCAACTTCGACGGCCGCGACATCACCAATCTGCCGGAAGCGGAGTTGCGGCCGCTGCGGCGCAATCTGCAGATGATTTTTCAAGATCCGATGTCGTCGCTCAACCCGCGCCGCACCATTGCCAGCATTATCGCCGCGCCTTTGAAGCAGAATGGTCTTGGCGACAACCTGAAGGCGCGCGTCGCCGAGGCGCTGCGGCGTGTCGGCCTGCCGCAAAGTTTTGCCAGCCGCTACCGCCACGAACTGTCTGGCGGCCAGCGCCAGCGCGTCGGCATTGCGCGTGCGCTGGCGCTGTCGCCGAAATTCGTGCTGGCCGACGAGATCGTCTCCGGACTCGACGTGTCGACGCAGGCGCAGATCCTGACGCTGCTGGAAAAGCTGGCGGCGGAGATGGGGCTGACCGTCGCTTTCATCAGCCACGATCTGTCTGTCATCCGGCGGCTGTGCCGGCAAGTGATCGTCATGCGCGAAGGCATGATCGTCGAGGCCAGCGCCACCGACGCCTTGTTCGACAAGCCGCAGCAGGCCTACACGCGCGATCTCATCGCGGCCATTCCTCTGCCCGAGATCGATGCGAGCTGGCTGGACATTCCTTCCGCCGCCAAGGCGCCGACATGAATGCATACGCACGCCGACGAGCGGGCCTCGGACGTGCGACCACAAAGACCCAAGTCCCGCCAAATGGAGAGGACTGACATGAAGACCACAATCGCAATTGCAACGCTCGCCGCCGCAATGCTCGGCAGCGCCGGCATGGCCTCGGCGGATTCGATCCCGGGCATGCGCGGCCACGACCACACCGGGATCACGGTTCCCGACATGAAGCAGGCGGTCGACTTCTTCACCGAAGTGGTCGGCTGCAAGAAGGCGATGTCGTTCGGCCCGTTCGCCGACGACAAGGGCACCTTCATGCAGGATCTCCTGGGCGTCGATCCGAAGGCGGTGATCGAAGAGGTCACCATGGTGCGTTGTGGCTACGGCTCGAACATCGAGCTGTTCAAATACACAGCACCGGACCAGAAGGACCTGACGCCGAAGAACAGCGACATTGGCGGCTTCCACATCGCCTTCTATGTCGACGACGTCGCCGCTGCCAAAGCCTATCTCGAAGGCAAGGGCGTCAAGACGCGGATGGGGCCGCTGCCGGTCAAGGAAGGACCCGCCGCCGGCCAGACCATCCTCTATTTCCAGGCGCCGTGGGGGCTGCAACTGGAAGCGATCAGCTATCCCGATGGCATGGCCTATGAGAAGGGCGCCGAGACGGTGCTGTGGAGCCCGAAGAACCCGGAAAAGTGATCGGCAGCGCGCTTGCGTGATGACACGCAGGCGCGCTTTCGCCATGTCAGGACGATCTTCTGATATAAAACTTTAAGCTTGAAATATCTTGTCGCCGGCGCGATACTGAACTCCAGCAAGCGAAGAGGAGATCGCACAGATGAAGGTTGCGGTTCTCGGCGGCGGACCAGCCGGCCTCTACTTTGCCATTTCGATGAAATTGAGGGACGCCGCCCACGATGTGACGGTGTTCGAGCGCAACCGCGCCGACGACACGTTCGGCTGGGGCGTCGTGCTGTCGGCCGAAACGCTCGACAATCTGTCGAAAAACGATCCGGTCAGCGCCGTCTGGATCAAGAAGCACTTTGCCTACTGGGACGACATCGCAGTCATCCATGACGGCGTGCGCACGGTCTCGTCAGGACACGGCTTCTGCGGCATCGGCCGCAAGCGGCTGCTGGTCCTGCTGCAGCGCCGGGCGCGTGAACTCGGCGTCAAGCTGATGTTCGAGACCGACATCGCCGATCCCAAGCCTTACATGGAGACGCACGATCTGGTCGTCGCTGCCGACGGCCTGAACTCCAGGGCGCGCAACAGTTTCGTCGACATCTTCAAGCCCGACATCGACACCCGCAAATGCAAGTTCGTCTGGCTCGGCACCAACCAGAAATTCGACGACGCCTTCACCTTCATC
>NZ_RZQA01000055.1:0-14092 GCF_004022915.1 Mesorhizobium sp. M7A.F.Ca.US.006.04.2.1 | reverse complement strand
GGTTGCCCTTTTCGGCCGACACTTCGAGAGCGACCCATTTTCCGAAGGTTTTCGAACCGCGGCGAATGTCGACCGCGACATCGAGAATGCTGCCCCGGATGACGCGCAGCAGCTTGTCCTGGGCGCGCGGCGCAAGCTGATAGTGAAGCCCTCGCAAGACGCCCGCCGCGGCGGAATAGGAATGATTGTCCTGCACGAAAGCCAAGTCTATGCCGGCCTGCGAAAAGCGCTCGGCATTGTAGGTTTCGACGAAGAAGCCGCGCGCGTCGCCATGTCGCTTCGGAACGATTTCCAGAACGCCATCGATGCCAAGGGGCCTGACTTCCAGCACCTAGGCCTCCGACAGGTCGACGACACGCCGGCGCAGATAGGCGGCATATTCGTTCTTGCCCAGGTGATCGGCGCGACGCAGAACCTGGTCCACAGTCAGCCAACCCTGTTCAAAGGCGATCTCTTCGGGACAGGCGACCTTGATGCCCTGGCGGTGCTCGATGGTGCGCACGAAGGACGAGGCCTCATGCAGGCTGTCATGGGTGCCGGTGTCGAGCCAGGCATAGCCGCGCCCCAACCGATGCACATGCAACTGGCCGCGCTCGAGGTAGACGTTGTTGACCGCCGTGATCTCGAGCTCACCGCGCGCCGAGGGACGGATGGCAGGGGCGATGTCGACGACATCGTTGTCATAGAAGTAGAGACCGGTGACCGCCCAGTTGGATTTCGGCACCTGCGGCTTTTCCTCGATCGTCAGCGCCGTTCCCGTGGCCTTGTCGAAGGAAACCACGCCATAACGCTGGGGATCCTCGACATGATAGGCGAACACCGAAGCGCCCTTTTCGCGCGAGGCAGCGTCGCGGCAAAGCTGCGACAGCCCATCGCCGAAATAGATGTTGTCGCCGAGGATCATCGACACGTTGTCCTTGCCGATAAAATTGCGGCCGATGATGAACGCTTCCGCCAGCCCGTTGGGCTGCGGCTGCTCGGCATAGGACAGGTCGAGCCCGAACTCCGATCCATCGCCAAGCAGATCGCGAAAAACCGGCAGGTCACGCGGCGTCGAAATGATCAGAATCTCTCGGATACCCGCGAGCATCAGAACGCTCAGCGGATAATAGATCATCGGCTTGTCGTATATCGGCAGAATTTGCTTAGAGACTGCTAATGTTAGTGGATAAAGACGCGTTCCACTGCCTCCAGCAAGGATAATTCCTTTCAAGAAGCTCTCCTTGACATGCCTGAACCCCCCGGCCCTAGCCGCCCGTGCTTAGGTTCCATGCACTGGCTTGTCAATCTCGGCGTTCGTCAAATGACTGGGTCACGATCCGGCGCCAATCCATGGCCAATTCAGGCGACGCATTGCTATCGTCTTGCCAAAGCCGGCCTGACGGGAACAAGCAGATTGTCATCATGGGCGGCGGTCGACTCGCCTCTCTGGCTCAGCCGCTCAGCAAGTCCCTTGTGAAAGATAACGCCATTCATATAGGCGAAGGTCATCGCCAGTGCCGCCGTTCGCAAGGGATAATCGACCAGAGAATGAACGAGCAGAAACGATACTGAGAGAAACGCCATTTTCTGCAGCGGATCTCGCCGTGCCGTAACGGAAAACGCAAAAAGCAATATCGCGTAAGCTGCGACCAGAAAGACAACAGGAGCGCCACCTTCAAGTGCCAATTCTAGATAATCATTGTGGGCGTGATTGACGTAGGGCTTGAAGATCATCTCTCCCTTTTCGTAAATCTGATAGACCTTCGGAAAACTCCCAAAGCCGACGCCCGTCGCCCAGTTCTCTTCAATTCCCGCGATCGTCGTGCGGGCAAATTCGGCCCGTCCAAAGGCCGGGTCAACCACTTCCGCATCGATCTTCGTCCACGCCCCGATCGTGTAGAGCGAAAGCCCGATGAAGACAGCGGGTATTCCATACCCGCCCAGCCTCGAGCGCGCGGACAGAAAGAGGACTGATACCATGGTGATCGCCAGCCCTATCAGAATACCGGCGCGCGAACCGGCGGCCAGAAGCAACAGCAGCAGCGTTATCAAGCCGAGCGACCCGGACAGAAGGTGCCCGCGAAACAGGCCGTAGTAGACAACGAAGGGAATGGAGACGAAGAGCAGAGCCGAAAAATGGTTCTGGTTGGCAAACAGTCCCGCATTGATCGTGAACGGCAACAAACCCTGTATGGCAACCGTATCGGAGAGCGAATACTGGATCGCCGCAGCCAGTCCGTTACAGATGACACCCATGAAAAAGAAGGGCAGAAGGCCGTAGACCTGATCTGGGCGCAAGCGGGTGACGCTCAGAAAGAATGCAGCCATCGCCACGAAATACAACAGACACTCGATCGTACGTCCCACGCCGACACTGACGAAACGCAGCCCGGTTTCACCGCTCAGCCACGGATTTGCAAGTAGAACCTCAGGCCGCAATCCGCTCAACAGGGCGGCGGGCAGCGGCACGATTTGAAAACAGAACACGGCAAGGCCCAGAGCAAGCAACCACAGGGCCGAGCGAGGGATGCCGCGTTCCGACGGCCTTGAAAAGACGGCCGCGGCCGAGACGATCGCCGCCACCTCGATCAGCGCTTCGGTGTAGAGACCGCTCGCGGTGCCGCCGCCAATCAGCACCGACAGGAAGAGAACCGACCCAAGCAGATATTTTTCCCATTCCGTGGACCGGGTTGACCGCTCTCTCAAGATGAAACTCTTTCGATGCTCAATTTGTGCATGACCAACGTGCCAACGTACCGAAATCGCCAACTCTCAGCGATGGCAGCTGTTTCCAGCCGCAACAATTGCATGGGACACGCGCTTGGTCCGATCGCGAAATCCAGGCTCAACTCCCGCCGATTGAACGTGCCTTCCGGAATGTCGAACCGAGCTATTTCGCCCGCCGGATCCGCGCATCTGATGGACCAGAACAGCTGCTTGGGCAGCTTCAGGTTTCTCGCGGAGGCGATCAGGGAAATCCTGTAGGAGCCGGGAGGCAGTTCGACATATTGCTGGAGCGCGGCGTTCTTCACCGGCGTATTCAGGAATCGGACAGTCGCTCCGCTATCGCCTTCGCCGACATCGCGCGCCCCGGCAAAGGTAATTTCCAGACCGGAGCGGTCGCGAACCTGCCAGTCGAATGGCTTGCCGCTGAGGATCTGTTCAAAGCCGCCGTTGAAAATGTATCCGGCCAGTGTCCGCTCCTGATCGGACAGACTGAACAGGAACAGCCGGTAAGCCGCCTCGTATTCCTTCTGCCTGATATATCCGTTGATTACGGCAGACAGTTCCTTCGACGTCGGTTGTGAACTCGATCCGGCAAGGTCCAGCAACAGTTGATTTGCGACGCGCAGGCCCCGCGGATCCTTACCAAGGGCGGTGAAAAGACTGGATCTCCACGGCGCCTCGATCCTCAAGGCTGCCAGGACAGCCTGGTATCCGTCCGGGTTTGAAAGAATAGCCGGCAAGCCCGCCGCAATGACTGGAAATCTGTCGGGCCACCGGCGCAGCAACGTGTCGATCTCGGCAACGGCCTTTGACAGATCGCCCACCTCGATCGAGCGATCGATCGATCTCTGAAGCGAATGGATTTCAGTCTTGGACAGCTTTCGAGCCTGGTCGAAGAGTTCGAAAGCCTCATCTTTTTCGCCTTGTCGATACTCAATCTCGCCTATCAGGCTGTAGAGCCGGGCATCCGCGACATTGAAACGAAGCGCGCCCTTCGCCTTTGTTGCCAAGACATCGAGATCAGCACCGTCGCCTGTTTCGCTCAACCGACCGGCAATTTCGCCTATCAAGGCATCTACGTTGAACGGATCGAGCGCAAGCGAGACGGCCGGCGTTTCCGACTCAAGAAGCCGACTTAGCCCTACCGACGAAACCGCCAACACCAGAACGGAGGCGACGAACCAAACGCCTGAACGCCGGAGATTTCGCGTGAGCGGGCTGGCCTGCTCCGTCATCGACTTTGCCCTCAATTTTCGGGGTACTCGCGCCATAGTCGTAGTACTGATAGTTCATGTATTTATAGGCGTAATTGTAATCGAACTTGTTGACTGTAAATTTCGACATCGCCGCTCCGATCACATTCGCACCGGCTGAGCGCAGACGCTTGAGTGCCGTTTTGGCTGACTTGCGTGTGACCTGATTGGTCGAAACGACCATCAATGTGCCTTCGGCAAGCCGGCTGAGGATTGGTGCGTCGGAAAGACCGACGACCGGCGGGGCGTCAATGATGACCAGATCGAAGCGTTTGCCTAGATTGGTCAAGATCAACGCCATCTTCGGCGACGAGAGCAGGTCGGCCGGATTCGGCGGAATCGTTCCGGACGTCAGCACGGTGACATTGGGGTATTTCGTCGGTCTGAAAATGCCTGGCAGATCGTCCTTGCGAACGGTATTTGTCAGCAGGTTGCTCAACCCGATCGCATTGTCGAGGCCGAACAGCCGGTGCAGGTTGGGTTTGCGGAGATCGCCGTCAACAAGCAGAACCCTTGCGCCGAGTGCCGCGAAATCCTGGCCAAGCTTGAACGACGTGGTCGACTTGCCTTCCGACGGTTCCGAACTGGTCACCAGCAGCGATCGCGGCGCGCCCTCCACACCGGAGAACTGCAGCGATGTTCGCAGCGAACGATAGGCCTCGGAGAGCCCGGATTTTTGATCGGCGATGCTGGCTATGAGTTCGCGATCACCAACAAGCGGCAGGATGCCGAGCATCGTCAGTCCCAGCTCTTTCTCGATCTGCTCCGGGTTGGTGAAAGTGTTGTTCAGCAACTCGATGATGTAGATGATCGATGCAGCCAGGGCCATGAAAAGCGCGAGAGCGACTGCAAGATTGATGCTCAGACGTGGAGAATAGGGGGCTGTGGGCAGCGAAGCGAAATCGACTATCGCAGCGCTTTGCGTCTTGAGTTCCGAGCTAACACCGACTTCATTCAGCTTGGCGATAAGGCTGTCATACTGCGACCGGTTGGAGTCGACTTCGCGCTTCAGGATCGTGTATTTGATATTCTTGTCGTTGAAGACAACCTGCTGCCTCTCCATCTCCGCGAGCTTGGACTTGAGGTCGGTTTCCTTGTTCTGCGCTTCCTGATATTTCAGCCGCAACGAATCGGTTATCGCCAGCACGCCGTTGTTGTAGAGTCGCTGCAGTTCCTTGATCTGCGATTGCAATTGCTGCATTTCCGGAAAACCGGGTTTCAGGATGCCCAATTTCTGCTGATACTGGCTGGTCAGATCCGCCAGTTTATCGCTAAGCTTCTGCAGACCTTCGCTTTCCAGAACCGGACCGAGGCTCGACCCGCGGCCCTTTTCTATCTGATCGACCACCCGTCCCGCATCAAGACGCTCCTGGATTGCCGTGGCCAGGGCGGTGTTCAGGGCTTCGATGTTCGAGCCGATCAGCGATTTGTCGTCGCCGGTAACAGTGATGCCGGCATCTTTTGCATAGGTGACCAGTTCCTTTTCGGAGGTCTGCAGCTTTTGCTTCACCTGCAAAACCTGCTCCTGGATGAACTGCCGTGCCAGATCGGAGGTCTCGCTGGTCTGATCGAGACGTTGATCGATAAAACTCTGCGCGACCTGATTGGCAACGTCGCTTGCATATTTCGGCTTTTGATCGACGAAGGTGATCGATAACAGGCTTGTATTGGTGACCAGATTGACCGTTAGATCTTCCTGGATGCGCTTGATGGCAATTGCCTCGCGCTCTTCGGGCGTTTTCTCCTCAATGGAAGGTGATTTGGACATCCCGAACGCACGGTAAACAATATTGCTCGGGGAGAAGCTCGGCGTCGGAAACAGAAAGTCCGGCCTTTCGCCAAGCCCAAGCTGGAACACCACGCGCTGAGCCAATGCCCGGCTCTTCAGCTTCTCCCGCGCGGTCAGGAAGGCCCGGACGTCGCTGTTTTCGGAAACAACCTCAATGTCCTGAAACACTTTCGCCGAAGGCACCAGAACTTCGAGCTGTGTCGTCGCCTGGTATTTTGGTGTCTGCATCATCGTCACGATAACGCCGGCAACGAGCCCGGCGGCCGCCATCATGACGATCAGCCAGCGATACTGGACGATGTATAAAAGCAGCTTGAGCGGGTTGAACCCCTCATCCTGGCCCGCATAGTCGCGACCATAGGGACCGTAGTTTTGCGGCACGTCGTAATAGGAGTCCGCGGACAGGGCCTGACCATGTCCGGGTCCGGCAAGTTGGGGCTGCCTGTTGCGATCGAGCATGCGCGAGGTGATCCTGGGGTTGTCCGTGTCTACGGAATGACCGCAATGCGGGCAGCGCTGGAGGCGAGGCCCAGCGCATCCTTCAAATTGTTCATCGCGATTTTCGACTTCGAAGCAAAAACGACGACCACGTCGCCGCCATAGATGCGCGGGTTGCGGTTCTTGCCGGCGCGGATTTCCTCGACATTGTAATTTGCGACCAGCTTGTTTTGGCCGACATTGCGATAGACGAAGACCTTGCCGGCATCACCGACCGGATTGAACCCTCCGGCAAGGGCGATCGCGTCGAGCAAGGAAGCGCTGCTGGACACCGGATAAATGCCGGCCTTGTTGACCTCACCATCGACCGTGATGCGCTGGCCAATCGACTCCTTGACGAAAATCGTCACGTCAGGCGACTGCAAGTACTTTTCACCGTAGGCAGTCTCGATTTCCTTCTCGAGCTGACGAACGGTCTTGCCGGCTGCAGTCATGGTTCCAATCAGCGGAAGCGAAATCTGCCCGCCTGCGTCGACCTGAACTGTTCTGTTCAAATTATCGACCTGAAACACACTGACCTCGAGCACATCGTTGGCGGACAGCGGCTGCTCGCTGCCATTCTGGGTATTCTGCGGCGGCGGAAGATCCTTGACCACCTGCAGCGTACCACCGCCAGAGAGCGCCGATGAAGACGCCGTCGGCTGCAGCGCATCGACAGAACTGGTGGTGGACGTCGATGTCGACGACGTGCTTGCGCAAGCAGATATCGCTAGCGATGCGAGTAAGGCGGGCACGGTGCCCGCACGACTTCTTGCAAGATCGAAAATGCCCATCAAAGAGCCCCGCTCTTGAACAACCGGCCCAATCCGCCAAACCGCCCCGCACTGCTGCCGCCCGACTTTCTCGCGCTTTGCTTTCCGATGGGCACGAGCGGCCGATCCTGCAATATCGCGTCCGGGCGTTTCACTGCCATGTTGTAAGCCTCATCTTCCCCACACCGGTTCGCGATGGCGACAACCGCCTGCGAAAGCCCTGGCCGCCGGCGGCTGGCGCCGTGCGTATCGGAGGCGACAATATCCACCCTGCCCTCATCCAGCAGCTTCTCCGAGTAGTACAGCGCCGTACGTCCAAAGACCCCCGTCACAGAATCAGCCGTGAGCTGAATAAGGCAGCCTAGCGTATTCAACCTCTCGATGACGTCGTAATTCGCCTTGATCCAGGTCAACCGTTCTGGATGAGTGAGGATCGGCACGAAGCCGGCGCCTATGAGACGGGCGGCGAAGTCTTCGAGCCGCGGAGGCAGAATGTGATGTGGCGGCTCGAACAGGAAATAGCGGGATCCGTTCAGAGTGGGCACCGTACCTAGCCTCAATCGATCGGGAAGATCAGGCGCGAGATGAACATCAGCGCCAATGTATAAGGTAAGCGGTATGGCAGCGCGATGAAGCTCCAGTTCCAACGCCTGAACAGCCTCGGCAATGTTTGGCGTGGCGTTCTCATAAACCCCAGGCATCACATGCGGCGTACATGCCATATGCGTTGTACCGTCGGCGACTGCCAGCCGTGCCATCTCCAGCGACATGGCCAAGTCAGGAGAACCGTCATCGAGACCGGGCAGGATATGTGAATGCAGGTCGATCATTGGCGTTTCTGGTTGAGAGGAGGCAAAGCTTCGCCTCGACAAAATAGAAATGCGTCACCCGCATGAAGGCGAATGACGCATTTGACAAATTTACACAAAACAACGGGTGTCGTATCCCGCCTACCGGCTGACCGCGTCGTCGTCATCCTGCAGGCCGATAATAAGGGCGGCGGCACCACCGACGGCGGCGCCGCCCAAGAGAACCGGCAGCATGCCAGGTTCTGAGCTGGCGGGTACGATCGTCGCAGTTGGTGTCTCAAGCGAAACGCACATGCCGCCTTCGATAGGGTCGACCTTGACGGTGGCATTGGCTGGAATATCGAGCGCGCAATTGGCTCCGATAGCCAGCGAAGCAGACGCCTGCGCCCCGGTCATGATGCGAGCGCCCGCATACACCGGCGCCTCGGCATCCACCCCTGCATAGCCGCCGGCCTGGGACATCTGGACATCACCCCGGACCTGCGTAAGCCGACCTATCGCGTCTGCGGACGCCGGCACGGACGCAAGACAGGAACAGGTTTGCTGAGCTACAGCCTCGGGCGCGGCCAACAGGACACCCCCTGCGACGAATGCAACAAAAGCAAAAGCAGCCCCGAACCGATGGTAACTCATCATTTTTACCCCACCAAAACCTGCAACTCGCCCTGTTGGTACGAATCACACCCACCCCACCCCAAGCAATAAAGCAAATGGTTAACGAATCCAGTAAACTAGCCGGGCCGCCGACCGATCCAGCACTTTCACTACAGCGGCCAACACCGCTTAATCTTCGTCAGCGGCTGACGCCGTTGTCGTCGTCCTGCGTCGCCGCGAGCACGCCAGACGTCAGAAGCGCGCCCGTGAAAATCGCCTCCGGCGGACCGAACCCGGCGCCGCCACCGGAGGGCTGAATAGCAGCAGTCTGCTCAGAGCCGACAAGCTTGAGGCAGATGTTGTTGCCAAGGCGGGAAACGTCGAGGCTCGAATTGGCCGAAACCTCCAGACTGCAGCCGCCGACCAGAACGGAGGCCGCGCCCTTGGCGCCAACCACCACACGGCTACCAAAATCGAGCGCGCTTCCGACCTTGGCAGCGCCATAGCCCGTTGTTTGCGACACCATCACATCACCGATGGCGGAATGAATGGATCCGATCGGGCTTGCCGAACCTTGATAGGGTGTCGCGCAGCTGCACGAAGCATCCTGGGCAAACGATGAAGCTGAACCAAACCCGATTGACACGACAAATACGGCAAGCGCAGTTTTAACCACAAGGTTCATCAGTCTTCGATCCCCTCTTGCTGCACCGCTTCCGGCGCACCCAGTCCAAGGCAGTTCATTAGCGCGTACCAGTTTTTGGCCACAATTCCAACCTGTTTCGCGCGCGCGAGGCGATTTAAGCTGATGCGTGTCTGTCCGAGCACAGTACTTTAGTGAGAAGGCATGAGCAATTTAGCTGGCCAGCGCACGTTTATTATTAACAGACAGAAATTGAGGTTTCCTTTCCGTCGCCATTGTTCCTAAGGACAGGCCGATCAGAGTCGCGGAGAAATTAGGCACGCTAAATGCGCAAGAAGCCCCACAGCCTGTACTAGCCAAGCGTCAGACGGCATTCGTGTTCGATACTCACTGAGGCAGTGTTACCATTCGGCGGAACCTCTGCCTCTTCAGGATCTTCCCCAAGAAGCTCGGAAGGCGCATATGCATCCTTCTGTTTGCCGTTGCGGACGGACGCGATCTCTATGCCACTCTTGCCCTGACGGATCGTCAAAACGAACGGATTGAGCACTATGCGTCGAGTTCCGGGAAAGAGCGGTACGCATCGCATCGCTGCGGCGGCCCCGAAAATCCCGCTCAGCAAGGTTTGTACGTTGCGCCGGCCTGAACCGGCTGGCCGCAGAGAATTCCGCCCTGCGTAAGTATGGTGGCCAAATCTTCCCCCTCAGCCGTCAGGCACTGCACAACAAGGGTATCGCCAACCCTGGAAGCGATCTTGCCGTCGCAAGGTGTTCCGGCACCTACAGGTTTGCAGGCCAGGACGAGCCCCTGATAGTCTCGGCGCGCCGCTTCCGTCACCAGGAGGCGCATAGCCTGAGGCCTGGAAAACGCCGCCCCGCACAGCAGGATCTTGCGACCGCCGACGCGCAGATCATCGACCGATGGAATGGCGAGCTTGCCGTCAAACGGCTCGAGCGCGGCTACCGGCTTCGCGGGGGACGGGCCGCCCCTCTGCATGACGATTATGCCCAGAAAGCCAACACCAAACAAAACAGCCACGACGGCAAGCAACGCTATGCTCCTGACTGACAAAACCATCCTCCATCCGACCCGGTGCGGCCGGTCCGCTCATTTCGTCGCAAGGGCGCTCAGTCTTTCTATCTGCTGCATGTACTTCTCGATGACGATCGTTTCCGAAAACTGCCGCTCGACCTTGTTTCTGCTCCGGGCCCCCATCCTGTCCCTGGACGAGCCGTCCAGCCGCGCAAACTCGACCATCTTGTTCGCAAGGTCATCAGGGTCCCTCACCTTGCACAGGAAGCCATTGACGGCGTGGTCCACCACTTCCCTGCATCCTGGCACGTCGGTTGCGATCAGCGGCTTGCCCATCGCAGCCGCCTCAAGCAGCGAGCGCGGCGTTCCCTCCCTGTAGGAGGGCAACACGACACAATCGGCGGCACGCATGAAAGGCCGCACATCGTCGGTGGAACCGAGATATTCGACCAATCCCTCGGCAACCCATTTTTCCACGTGCTCGCGGCTGACCGCAGTCCGGTTTTCGACATCAAGAAAGCCGAGCAGTTGGAAACGCACTCCGGGCACCTCACGGCAAACCCGACGGGCCGCCGTGATGAACTCGCCGACACCCTTGTCCCAGAGAAGCCGGGCCACGAGAAGAAAGACGATGGCGCCAGACCCGGTGCGCGCTTCGGACGACGGGGCAAAACGCACGAGGTCGATGCCGGAGCCAGGCAAGAGCGCGGTTCGATCCTTGCGAACCAGGCGTTCATCGACGAACAGCATCCGGTCATCGTCGTTCTGGAAGAAAACCATTTTGGAACGGGCCAACGCCACCCGGTACAAGACCTTGGCAATCCTGAGCAGCAGACCACCGCGGACGAACGCCGTCCCCAATCCCGAAATGTTGTTGATGACGGGAATGCCGTTCAGATTGGCCGCGATGGAGCCGAACACGTTGGGCTTGATCGTGAAGCCGACAAACGCCAGCGGTCTCTCGCGCCGCAAGAGACGCCAGTAGCGCCACAGAAGGACCAGATCCCGCAACGGTGACGTGCCGGAATTGTCCATGTCGAGTTCGACATAGCGGCAGCCCATGGCCGCAATCAGCGAAGAATACGCGTCTCTCGGCGCGACGACGACCACCTCATAGCCACGGCTCCGCAGCGCCTCGATCAATCCCTTGCGGAAATTGACGACATTCCAGGATGTGTTTATCGAGACGATTATCTTGTCGCGAGCAACGGGCGTCATCTCTGCCCACCCGGATATGACGACGGCGCTCTCAACAGCATATCCGCAAACCGATCCGGCGATCTTTCCGACAAGGTCTTTCCGTACAAGGCCGACCGATCGCCGCCTTGGATGACCTTCAGCAGTGCTTCCGCAACTTCCGACGCGCCAAAGCCGGCTGAAATCTCCAGGCCCGACAGCATGTCCAGATCTCCCGCACAGGGGGTGGTGACGATGCCAGGAATCCGGCAAGCCATCATTTCCAGAAGGACGTTGGGAAATCCCTCCGTCGCCGACGTGAGCATGCCGACACGCGCTGCGCGAAACAGTGGAAACGGGTTGTCTCTCTGGCCGAGCAGATTTAGTCGCGAGGCCAGCTCAAGCTCGCCAGCGCGGGCTCTCAACTCCGCTTCCATGGGTCCAGAGCCAACCATGGTCAGCTCATAATCCTCGCCGGTCCTTCGTCTGACCTCGGCCAGCACATCAACCGCGATCGTCGGACGCTTCACATCAATCAGCCGACCGCACCAGACTATCTGCGGACGGCGGGAAAGTATCTCGGCGTCGTGCCCGGGCAATGCCTCCATGGACATTTTGACGATGAGATCTTCATCGACCGGGTTGGGCAAAGTACGCAGCTTGGCGATTGCTCGGCGGGGCAATACGTCACGCAGGCGTTCATTCATATAGCTCGTTTGCGCGACTATCATGTCCTGGCTGCCATAGGCAGCGTAGAGCGCCTTGTAAGCGAGCGCGCGAAGACCCTTGAAGCGGTCCAGAAGCACCGTGGACTCGCGGGCGACCAGCCTATGGCTGCGGAGAAGTCCCACGCTTCGCGCGGCAGCCAGAAACGAGTTTACCCGTGCGTGGCTCGAGAACACCAAATCGTACCGATGCCGGATCAGCCGCGGAGCGAGCAAAAACTCGCTCATGGCCTTACCGCCGCCAAAGCCGTAGCTGCACCGAATTCCCTTCTGGTGTGATCCAGCGGCCTCGCCCGCCGCCTGGCCACCCAAGAAGCCGATTTCGACGTCCCAGTCGGGTCGTCTCGCGAGTGCGCGCGCAACAAGTTTCAAGATGGTTTCGGCACCGCCTCTTCTGTCGAGCGGAATGGCGATCAGCGCGAGCTTCCTTTTCATGAGCCGCGGGAACTCACTGTTTTCGCCGAAAGACATAGGCGTAGGTTTCAGCGGCATCCTTGCGGAGAAGCAGGGCCGAAACGCCTAACCAGATGCGCCAGGCAAGAAAGGCCGGCACGAAAAAATAGAAGTAGGAGCTTTTCCAGAACAGACGGCGCTCGACAAGTTCCAGGTCGTTCCGTTTTGCGATTGTCTCGACGTCACTGGGCAAGCACTTGTCGTAGAAGGCCGGAAACCCGTCATGACCCATGCCCTTTTCAGGATAGATCGCAAAAAGCAGCCGTCGTTTCATCCCCTCCGGCAGGACCCGATTCAATCTGGCAAAAACGGCGTTGCGCGAGGGCGAGAAAATGGCAACCACGCCTCCCGGCTTCACGCAACTGGCAATGCCGCGCAAGGCACCCTCGCCATCACGGACGTGTTCGAGCGTTGCCTGGCAAATGACGACGTCAGCATCGCCCCTCCCCCTAAACGAGGTAAGGTCCGCTTCAATCTCCTCGTCGTATATTCCGCGCGGCGCTTTCGACAACTCTTCCGCGTCGAGGTCGAGCCCAACGACAAAAAGCCTCAGGCGCCGCTTCTCCGAAAGACTGACGAACGGCCTGGCACCCCCGCCAAGGTCGTAAACCCGTGCATTTGAGGTAAGTAAGGGAGGTGCTATCTCCGTCGCAAAGGTCCGGTTGCCGTCGATGCGAAGGCGTCGCGGCAGAGCTCTGTCCAGGAACTCGGAAACAGCCACATTCGCACGAACAAACTTTCGCAATATCGATACTGCTTCACCACCGGTTTCGTTTGGCGATCTGCGCCCACTCGGATTGGACATCCGCGCTATATCCTGTGGAAGACGTAGAGCCGCGTATGATGCGAAAATGGCCCGAGCAACCGGTCCGCGGCAGCACGCAAACCTCTCAGGATTCCATTCTTGCTGTCGTACCAGGCCTGCATCGGCTTGGAGAAAAATGTCTCGTCCTTCAGCCCCTTGAAGCCTCCCCTTGGCTGGGATCCCAGAAGCTTGAAGCCGTGCTGTTCGAAACTGGAAACAATCGAAGACGGCCCAAGAACGAACTGGTAAAATCCGGCCTGTTCACCTGAAAACCTGGGATAGAGACCCATTCTGATCTTCAACTGTCGGAGAGGAGAAATGCTCGGCACTGTCACGAAGGCAACTCCTCCTGATCGGATGATGCGCCTCATCTCCAATGCGATCTCATCGTAACCGTCGAAGAAGTGCTCGATCACCCCCAGGGACCACACCCCATCGAAGAATCCGTCCGCGAAGCCCGTTGCTCGAACATCCCCCACGGTCACTTGCAAATGGGGCGCGGCACGGTTCACCATCCCCACGGTCTTCTGCGCGAAGTCGATCCCGTAGGCGGAAAAGCCTGCCTGGTGGAGGCCATGGACCGTATTGGCCAAGCCACATCCAGCGTCCAGGACCTTGGCCGATCCGGTCAGATATCGCTTGGTGGTTTCAACGACAAAGCGATCCGGCCTCAAGACAATCCCGTCGGCCCAGTGAGAATCCCAATAGTCGTCATCAGCCACCGTGCCGACATGGACGATGCGCCTGTTTTTCTCGTCGTAAAATGCTTTCTTCTCATTCATTTCTGGCATCCGGCCCGACCATCAAAACCGTGCGCTGTTTCGCACCAGGCCCTTGGACTGCAATCACATTCC
>NZ_RZQA01000559.1:0-4326 GCF_004022915.1 Mesorhizobium sp. M7A.F.Ca.US.006.04.2.1 | reverse complement strand
GAGATGTACTTGTCGCCGGCGGCCTCGATCGCCGTCTTCATGGCGGCCTCGTCGGTCTTCCAGCGTTCCTCCTGGAAATTGGACCACGAAACGCCGACGACCTTGTCCTTCGCCTGCGCGACAGACGCGAGCGTCAGCGACATGGCGGCACCCGCCAGGATGGCGGCTGTGAATCTTTTCATATTATCCTCCCTGCGCCGCGTATGGCGCGACCAAACTGGCCCGAGGGCCGGCACAGAGGCCCTATTTTTTCGAGCCTCGAAAAAATACTGGGCCAACGCCCGAACGCTGTCAACATCGATTCTGATGGATTTTGATGTCGTCTCGAATTTTTTTCGGGCCTCGGAATAAATAAATGACACGGCGCGCGGCTTCTGCCAGTATTTGACCGCGTCACCGACAGCGTTCCAGGGCAGGAAGAACCGCGGCGACCGGGAGGATATGAAAGAGCATGTCGGTCGGAATCCGCCACGACGATTTGCGCCGCCGCAACCGCGCGATGGTGATCGCCGCGGTGCGCCGCGCCGGACAGCCGTCGCGCACCGAGATCGCCGCAACCACAAGCCTCAGCCATTCGACGATCTCGGCGATCTCATCCGACCTGATCGTCGAAGGCATCCTGACCGAAAGCAAGCCGAGCGAGGCCGGCTCGCTCAAACGCGGCCGTCCGCAGGTCGGCCTCAGCCTCAATCCGGAAGCGGCCGCGGTAATGACCGTGGTGCTGTCGCTGAACTTCCTCTCGGTCGCCGTCATCGACTATGCCGGCCAGGTAATATCCGAGGAACAGCGTCGGCTCGACACGCTGACGATGTCGCGCGACTCGCTGATCGGTGAGTGCACGGCAATCGTGCGGCGCCGCCTGGAAGATCCCGACCTGGACGTGCGCAGCATCGCTCGTATCGCGCTGGCCGTCCAGGGCATCACCGACACCCGTGCCCGCGCCATGCTGTGGTCGCCGATCACGCCGCACACCGACATCGCCTTCGCCGACATATTCGAAGAGGAGTTCGGCGTCCCCGCCATTATGGAGAACGACTGCAACATGATGGCGGTGGCGCTGCGCTGGCGCGATCCCGATCGTTACCGCGACGATTTCATCGCTATCCTTTTGTCGCACGGCATCGGCATGGGGCTGGTGCTGAAGGGCGAATTGGTCACCGGCCCCCATTCCTCGGGCGGCGAATTCGGCCACATGATTCATCGGCCGAACGGGGCGCTGTGTCGCTGCGGACGGCGCGGCTGCGTCGAAGCCTATGCCGGCAATTATGCCATCTGGCGCAACGCGCGGCAGATGGGCGAGGATGCAGAACCCGTCGCCGATGTCAGCGACGCCGACATGCGCGCCCTGGCTGCCGCCGCCCGCGAGAGGGACGGACCGGAGCGGGAAGCCTACCGCAAGGCTGGCGAAGCGCTCGGCTACGGCCTCGGCAGCCTGTTCGCGCTGATCGATCCGGCCCCCGTCGCCATGGTCGGCGTCAGCGCCGCCGCCTTCGACCTGATCGAGCCGGCATTGCGGCAAGCGATTGCCCAGACCGCCGGCGGCCAGCATTCCAAGTCGATTTCCTTCGACACCGAGCCGAACGAACTGCCGCTGATCCGCGAAGGCTGCGCCATGCGGGCGCTGATCTTCGTCGATCAGGAGATTTTTGCGCCGGGCGTGCAGGCGAGATCCGGTCTCGGCGGCAAGAACGTGGCGTGAGTTCAAACGAGGGAGTTCAGTCCTCGCGAATGGCGTAACCCGCCCCACGGATGGTGCGGATGACATCGGGCATACGGCCGTTGTTGACCGCCTTGCGCAGCCGGCCGACATGCACATCGACCGTGCGTTCGTCGATGTAGATCGTCTCGCCCCAGACATTGTCGAGCAGTTGGCTGCGCGAGAACACGCGGCCTGGATGGCGCATCATGAATTCAAGCAGGCGGAATTCCGTCGGCCCGAGCCGGATTTCGCTCTTCTTGCGATAGACACGGTGCGATTCGCGATCGAGCACGATATCGCCGACCTTGAGCACGCTGGACAGCACTTCCGGCTTGGCCCGGCGCAGCAGCGCCTTGACCCTGGCCATGAACTCCGGCGTCGAGAAAGGCTTGACCAGATAGTCGTCGGCACCGGTCGAGAGGCCGCGCACGCGGTCGCTTTCCTCGCCTCGCGCGGTCAGCATGATGATCGGCAGCCGCTCGGTCTCGGGACGCATCCTTAGCCGGCGGCAGAGTTCGATACCGGAAACCGCAGGCACCATCCAGTCGAGCACCAGAAGGTCTGGAACGTTCTCCTGCAGCCGGATTTCGGCCTCGTCGCCGCGCGTCACCACCTCGACCTGGTAACCTTCGGATTCGAGATTGTAGCGGAGCAGCACGCCTAGCGGCTCCTCATCCTCCACCACCATGATGCGTGGCGCGATCATCGGCTGGTCACCCCTGTCATGCCGCTGGCGCGGACATTGCCGTCTCGTCCTGCTTCGGACGATTGGCTGGCAACTGCGTGCCGGTCAAAACATAATAGGCATTTTCGGCGATGTTGGTCACGTGGTCGCCGATCCGCTCGAGGTTCTTGGCGCAAAACAACAGGTGCGTGCACGCCGTGATGTTGCGCGGATCTTCCATCATGTAGGTCAGCAGTTCGCGGAACACCGATGTGTATTTGACGTCGATGCGTTCATCATTGTTTCTGAGCGTGGCAAGCGCTGCCGCGTCAGCGGCGGCATACTCGTCGACGACCCCCTGCACCTGGATCAGCACCAGCTGCGCCATCGCGTCGATCGAATGCGAAAGGTCGTGCGGCGTGACGCTCAGCCCGACAGTGCCGACGCGCTTGGCGATGTTCTTGGCAAGGTCACCGATGCGCTCGAGGTCGCCGGCCATGCGGATCGAACCGACTACCGCACGCAGATCGTTGGCCATTGGCTGGCGCTTGGCGATCAGCGTGATAGCACGATCGTCCAGCTCGCGCTGGCGTGCATCCATGATGGCGTCGTCGGAAACCACCCGCTGCGCCAGCGCATTGTCCGAATTGAGCAAAGCCCTGGTCGAGCCACCGACCATCGAGCGGGCGAGATCGCCCATGTCGCGGATCAGCTGGCTGATCTGCTCCAGATCCTCATCGAAAGATGCGACGGTATGTTCACCCATGATCTTCGTCCCTCATATGCCAGAGATCAGCCGAACCGGCCGGTGATGTAGTCCTGGGTGCGTTTGTCGTCGGGGGTGGTGAACATCTTGTCGGTGGCGCCCTCCTCGACCAGATAGCCAAGATGAAACATCGCGGTGCGCTGCGACACGCGCGCTGCCTGCTGCATCGAATGGGTGACGATGACGATCGTATAGTTCTGACGCAGTTCGTCGATAAGTTCCTCGACGCGAGCGGTGGCGATCGGGTCGAGCGCCGAACACGGTTCGTCCATCAGGATCACCTCGGGTGACACGGCGATGGCGCGTGCAATGCACAGGCGCTGCTGCTGGCCACCGGAAAGACCCGTGCCAGGTTCCTGCAAACGGTCCTTGACCTCGTTCCAGATCGCCGCCTTCTTCAGGCTGGACTCGACGATCTGATCCATGTCGGCCTTGCGCTTGGCCAATCCGTGGATGCGCGGACCATAGGCGACGTTCTCGTAGATCGACTTTGGGAACGGATTGGGTTTCTGGAACACCATGCCGACGCGCGCCCTGAGTTCGACGACATCGATGTTCTTGTCGTAGATGTCCTCTTCGTCGAGCGTGATCTTGCCGGTTACCCGTGCTGAATCGATGGTGTCGTTCATGCGGTTGAGGCAGCGCAGGAAGGTGGACTTGCCGCAGCCGGAGGGGCCGATCAGCGCCGTCACCTGGTTCAGGCGGACGTCGAGATCGACGTCGAACAGCGCCTGCTTCTCGCCGTAGAACACGCCGACCTTGTCGCCGCGCATTTTTATCACTTCGTTCGACTTCATCTTGTCGCCCACTGCGTTTTCAAGGGACTGTTCGGTCATGATGTTCATACCAAAATGCCTTTTTTCTACCAGCGCCGCTCGAACCGACGCCGAAGCACGATCGCGGTGATGTTCATGGCCATGAGGAAGACGAGCAGGATGATGATGGCGCCGGACATACGCTCGACGAAGGCGCGTTCGGCCTCGTTCGCCCACATATAGATCTGCACCGGCAGCGCGGTGGCCGGATCGAAAGGCGTCGTCGGTGGATCGGCGACGAAGGCGACCATGCCGATCAACAGCAGCGGCGCGGTTTCGCCGAGCGCGCGCGCAAGACCGATGATGGTGCCGGTGAGGATGCCGGGCGCGGCAAGCGGCAGGATGTGCTGGAACACCATCTGCATCTTGGAGGCGCCAAGAC
>NZ_RZQA01000558.1:0-4333 GCF_004022915.1 Mesorhizobium sp. M7A.F.Ca.US.006.04.2.1 | reverse complement strand
GTGTAGCTGTGCGGCGTTGAAACTGCCAATCTCCCCCTCGTAGGGGAGATCGGCAGCTTCAACGCCGCGCGCCTGCTCACAACATTCGGCGGCATTTGAATAAAAGCCGCTTGTGGATATTTACCCGGCGTTCCCTCGTCTCCGGCAAGCTCTTTTTAGGGCGGGATCATGGAGGGACCATTGACCAGCGATTTTTCAGCCGCCCGCATCCACCTCGAACGCGCCTATCATTATCTGCAAGGCAATGACGAGACGAGCCGTGCCGCCTGTGACGCGCTCGATCTGTTGATCGAAGCGGTGACGGAGGCGCAGCACAGGCGACCCGAGGCTGGAGTGCTGGAGTTCCCGCAATCGACGGCGCGGCGAACCGGATAGAAAGTGTCGAGTTTCAGGCCAGTCCGGCCTGGCCTGAAACTCGCCGCACCCGGATCACGATGCCTTGCGGGCCGTCGCTCCCTTGGTTGCGCGCGCGACAATTCGCTCGAGCGGCTCCGGCCGGTGCAGCAAAAATCCCTGGCCGAAGGCGACCCCCATGTCGCTCAACATGGCCAGCGTGTCCTGCCGTTCGATCTTCTCACCGACCACGTCGCAACCGAGGCTACGGGCAATGCTGGTGATGGCCAGCACGATCTCGCGGTCGAAGCGGCTTTGCGTGATGTGCTCGATGAAGGAACCGTCGATCTTGATCGTGTCGACGGGGAACCGCCGGAGATATTCGAACGAGCTCATGCCGGCTCCGAAATCATCGAGGCCGACCCGGCAGCGCCGCTCGCGCGCCTTGCGCACGAACTGTTCGGCGGCATCGAAATTGGTGACGGCGGCGGTTTCGGTGATCTCGAAGCCGATGCCCGAATGCGGCGCCCCGGTTTCTTCTATGACGCTGTCGACGAAGTCCCAAAGCTGCGGATCGCTCAGCGTCTGCGCCGACAGATTGAAGCCAAGCGTCAGCGCCCCCGAACGCAAGGCGGCACCATGCCGCGACAGCGCGGTGCGGATGATCCAGCGATCGAGCCGCGACGCGATGCCGAACCGCTCGGCCACCGGAATGAACTCGCCGGGTGGCACCAGCCGGCCGTTGCGTGCGGCGAGCCTGGCCAAGACTTCGACATGGCGGCTTTCCTGCCAGGGGCGGCCCAGAAGATGGATTTCCTGGCCAAACAGCTTCAGCCTACCGTCTTCCATGGCATCGACCGTATCGGCGACGATGCGCGCCGCGTTGAGGCCACCCGAACCCGATGCCGTATCGGTGGAGAAGACGGCAAATCGGTTTCGCCCGGCGGCCTTGGCCGCGTAGCAGGCGTCGTCGGCACAGGCCAGCGCGTCGGCCACCGTCGTGTCGGCGTCATCGACGAAAGCGATACCGATCGAGGCCGCCAGCTTGCGCGACGTGGCCGTCGATCCAAGTTCGGCATCGCGAACCGCGGCAAGTACCGCGTCGGCCAGCCGCCCGGCCTGCGCCGCATCGCAATTGGGCATCAGCAGCGCGAACTCGTCACCGCCCAGGCGCGCGGCATGCGCCTTCGCGGGAAGGCAGCCCAGAATGCCTTGCGCAACGCTTTTCAGTGCCAGGTCGCCGGCCGCGTGGCCGGCAAAATCGTTGAGCGCCTTGAAGTAGTCGAGATCGACATAGAACACGGAAAGCGGCAGCAACTGCGCGGCCGCGATATGATCGGCCAGCAGCCGGTCGAACGCGGCGCGGTTCAAGAGACCGGTGAGCGCGTCATGGCGGGCCGCATAGGCAAGCTCCTGCTCGCGCTGCTTGTCTTCGGTGATATCGCGCACCGTGCCCAGGATCTGCCCCGCCAGCCGGCGGTCCCGAATTTGCGGGTCGGCGATGAAACGCAGCAGGGATTCTATGTGCCGGACCTCTCCGTCGCGCCGCACGATGCGGTATTGCACGGCGGTGACCTTGTCCGTTTCGAGCGGCACCAGATGCGCGCGCGACGCGGCGTCCTTGTCGTCCGGATGCAGATAGCCGAACCAGTGGTCGCGCTCGACTTCGGCGGTGTCGGAGACGAGCCCGAAAATCTCCCTGGTGCGTTGGTCCCAATAACTTTTGCCGCCCGCGAGGTCGTGGTGCCAGATGCCGGTGCCGCTGGCGGCGAGCGCCAGGCGGAAGCGCACATTGACCTGCTCGAGTTCGGCCTCGGCGGCCTTCTGCTTGGAGATGTCGGTCTGCACACCCATCAGCCTGAGCGGCTTTCCCATCGCGTCGCGCTCGACGACGCCGCCGCGATCGAGCACCCACACCCAATGTCCCTGCTTGTGCTTCAGCCGCAATTCGGTCTCGATGGCGTCGGTCAGGCCGGCAATGTGGCGGTCGCCGCTGGCCAGCGCCCGCTCGCGGTCGTCGGGATGGGTCAGTTGCAGCCAAAGGTCGCTGGTGTTGGCCAATTCGCTCTCATCGTAGCCTAGCATCCGCGCCCAGGTCGCGGAATAAAAGCAGTCGCCGGTCACAAGATCCCAGTCCCAGACGCCAAGATGCGCGCGCTCCAGGGCTTTTGCCCAGAACGTTCCATTGCGACTTTTCTTATCCTGACGCGCCATCGTCTGCTTCGCCTGCTCCACCGCGGCGCAATCTGCGGCAAAACCAGAGAAGAAACAGTTACCGCGCGGGCGGAGTTTCGACGTCTGATTGGGAGCCCCTGTTCATCAAGGCCGTACCGAACTACTCCAGGCAGCCGTCAATTTCCCCAGGTCGACGACACGACATTGCCCGCCGTCACGCCGGACAGTCTTTCGCGCTTCTCGAGCCTCGGCTTTTCATAGGTCTTCTTCATTGCCATCGCCTTCTCCCGTGGCCATCCGATTTCCAGGGTCTAGCTGAGGCGGGGCAGCCATGCTTGGGCTCAGCGGAACGGGTTCCGGCCCAGGCGGCCCTGCCCGGCGCCGAACCCGCCTTTTCGATTGGCCGGCAGGAACCGGAGTTTTGTGTCTGGCGGATCGTCCTACTGCTGCCCAGGTCAGCGGCGCAAGCCGGTGACCCCTGGATCATCGGCGGCGCCGATGATCCCATGCACGACAACAACAAGGACCTTCCAATGACCAAGCAAGAAGACAACAAGGCCGTCGTCGTCAGATGGTTCACCCACTTCTGGGGTGAACGTTGCGATCTGTCGGTCGTCGACGAGATCGCGGCACCCGACATGCTGCTGAAATATTCGCTGCACGAGCCGCGCCGCGGCCGCGACGACATCAAGGCCTTCATGGCCGACTTCCGCGCCGCCTTCCCGGACCTCAACTTCTGGGCCACCGCCGACCTGATTGCCGAGGGCGACTATGTCGTCGGCCAGTGGGAGGGCGGCGGCACGCATACCGGCCCAGCCTTCGGCGACTTCCTCGTCGGTTCGCTGCCGGCCGCCACCGGCCGCATCATGCGCTTCACCGGCACCACGGTGCTGAAGGTGGTTGACGGCAGGATCGTCGAGGAAATCGGCCTCGATGACGGCGTCGCCGCCCTCACCCAGCTCGGTCTGATCAAGACCGCCTGAGGCGATCAGGCAAAACGATCGTTCGGGCCAGGCGGCGTCAATGCCGCCTGGCCTCATTGCTTATTGGCTCGGCGCCATTGCGTGCTCGCATGACACTTTCGGATTCATGTCGGCGAACGTGCCTGTCGGGTTCCCTTTCCAGGCCCAGACATGCAGCTCGTAGAATTCACCCAGGCCATAGCGGTTGGGGGCGTTGTTGAAGTTGAACAGCTGGCCGTCCAACGATGCCGGTCCTTTCGAAGTGATGTACTCGACCGCCACCAGCTTCAGCGTGCCATCGGCCATCGGCTCGTACATCACAGCTTCGGGACGGGCGATGTCGATCTTGTCGTCCTTCAGATACTGGCCGTTGACATAGTGGATGCCCATGGCGCCGCCGGTGATGCCGCTGGCACAAGGAATAGGCGCATAGCCCTCTGATACCGCTGTCTTGACGTCGACAAACCGGCTGTTGACAGCCCGCACCTTGTCGGCCAGCGGGTTGGGGCCGGAGGCAGCTTCAGCCGGCTCCTGATGCGCCTGCGCGAGGGTGGTGCAGATTGCCAGCATGGTCCCCGCCATAAGAAGTCCGCTGCGAAAGTTTGATATCATCTTCATTCCATTCTTCTTGAAAAAGCACAGCTGGCCGGCCGCCGAAAATACGGAGGCCCGGCAGGCAAGCGCTGTGGCTGTTGTTGCTTGGAGATCCCGAAATTGATGTAACGGCTACCGAAAAGGATCATCCCTTCGGCAGATACGGGATCGTTCCGGCCAGATCGGTGTTGTCGATCATCTGGAAACGGCTGTCGCTGCCGTCCTGACGGGCCGAGACGAAGGGCGCGTAGGCAGGATCGGTGGTGAAG
>NZ_RZQA01000557.1:0-4339 GCF_004022915.1 Mesorhizobium sp. M7A.F.Ca.US.006.04.2.1 | reverse complement strand
GAATAAAAGCGTCGCGACCCTTTGCGCCCTCCGCTGTCCCGCCGGCATCAACCACTTTCTCACGAACAGTTCCCACCGAACGGGCTTTGCTCTACCAATTATCCTGGTACGGGCACGGCCCGGCGGGAGGGTCAGAGATGCCGAGTTTCGACAGCCTGTTCAACGCGTTCGTCACCATTCTCGTGACCATCGATCCGCCCGGCCTGGCGCCGCTGTTCCTCGCCGTGACGCGCGGCATGAACCGCGAGGAGCGCCAGCAGGTTTCCGTCCGCGCGTCGATCATCGGTTTCCTGGTGATGGCGCTGTTTGCGGTTGCAGGCGCCTCGATCCTGTCGGTGTTCGGCATCACGCTGCCGGCCTTCCGCGTCGCCGGCGGCTTCCTGCTGTTCTTCATCGCCTTCGAAATGGTGTTCGAGCGCCGGCAGGACCGCAAGGAGAAGATCGGCGACGTCGCCATCACCAAGGACATGATCCACAACATCGCCGCCTTCCCGCTGGCAATCCCGCTGATCGCGGGTCCCGGCGCCATTTCGGCAACTGTGCTGCTCTCAGGTTCCTTTCAAGGCTTCGCGGCGCAGGCGGCGCTGGTCGGCATCATCTTCGTCTGCCTTGCCATCACCTATCTGGTGTTCGTGCTGTCGGAACGCATAGACCGCATCCTCGGCCAGACCGGCCGCTCGATCCTGACCCGCCTGCTCGGCGTCATCCTGGCAGCACTGGCCGTGCAATTCGTCGCCGACGGCATCAAGGCGCTGATAGCGGGCTGACAGGCTGACGCGGCGAGAATCGAAGCCGGCTCTATCTCGCCGTCGTGTCGACGACCTCGAAATCGTGGGTAATCGTGGCGGTCTTGGCAAGCATCGCGGAGGCCGAGCAATATTTTTCGATCGAAAGGTCGATCGCGCGTTTCACCTTGTCGCTGGAGAGTTGCCTGCCCTTGACGACGAAATGCATATGAATGCGGGTGAACACTCTGGGTTCGGTTTCCGCCCGGTTGGCCTCGAGCTCGACCACGCAGTCCTCGACCGCCTCGCGCCCCTTTTCGAGGATGTGCACGACATCATAGGCCGAACAGCCGCCGGTGCCGATCAGCACCAGCTCCATCGGGCTCGGTCCCGGCGTCCTGCCTTCCGGTCCGGGCGCGGTTCCCAGCACCAGTTTGTGGCCGCTACCGGACTCGCCGACGAAAGTGCGTTCCTCGACCCATTTTACGCGTGCTTTCATCGAACTCGTCCTTCGCCATATTTCGTTGATCGCCATGTCGGCGTTCAGTTCGACAATGCAAAACCCCGAAAGTCCATGAGGGACTCTCGGGCGCAATGTTTGACTTAAGCCAAAAACAACATCTGCAGTTGCGATCAGAACGGGATTTCGTCGTCCAGTTCGCGCGACGAACCGCCACCGCCGCCGCTCTTGGCACCGCCGCCACTGCGATTGAAGCCTTCGCTCGGGCTGGACTGGCCGAAATCGGAACCACGGCTGCTGCCGCCACCGGCATAGCCGCCAACCTGGCCGCCTTCACCCTGCCCGCGCGCGTCGAGCATCTGCAGCTCACCGCGGAATTTCTGCAGCACGACTTCCGTCGTGTACTTGTCGGCGCCGGTCTGGTCCTGCCATTTGCGCGTCTGCAGCTGGCCCTCGACATAGACCTTCATGCCCTTCTTCAAATACTGCTCCGCCACCTTGGCGATGCCCTCATTGAAGATGACGACGTTGTGCCATTCGGTCTTTTCCTTGCGCTCGCCGGAATTCTTGTCACGCCAGCTTTCCGACGTCGCAATGCGAATGTTGACGACCGGCTCGCCCGAGTTGAGGCGACGGATTTCGGGATCCGCGCCGAGGTTGCCGACCAAAATGACCTTGTTGACGCTACCCGCCATGATATTTCTCCGCGCTCATCCGAAACAAATTTTTTTGTCGCAGCACCTTACAGGCTGCAGGCGTCAGCCGCTTGCCGTGGCTGCCTTTACCCACAAGGTTTTTGTTCCCTGTTCGTTCTATGGTGCAGATGACGTTCTGTCAATGTTTGTCAGCAAGATGTAGTGTCCCGGCCGGAAATTTCCATGAAATCGGATCTGACCGGGGGCGATCAAATGAAGTCTGTCGCACATGAGGACCAGCAGCGCGAGCAATGGCGAGCAGGTGTGGAAACACGCATGCATGTGTCGGCCAGCAATGGTGCATCGCAACTTTGCATATTCGAGCAATGGGTCGAGCCCACGGTCGGCGCCCCAACGCATTGGCATCCCGTGGAGGAAGTGCTGACCGTTATCGCCGGTAGGGCTGAGATGTGGATCGACGATGAGCATACAGTCGTGACATCGGGCCAGTCTCTCGTTGTCCCCGCGAACAGGAAACACGGGTTCAAGAACGCCGGCACTGGAACGCTTCACATCCACGCCGTCCTTGCGTCGCCGATTTTCGAGGCGACGTTCGATGGGCCTGCCGGAATGGTGAGACGCTGGCTTCCGACAATCTCGTAAAACAGTGCTTGCCAAATCAATAAGTATTCACTTATGCTTTCGACATGATCGAAGCAGAGATTTTTCGCGCACTGGCCGACCCGACGCGCCGCGCCGTCTTTGAGCGGCTGGCCGCAGGCGAGATGAGCGTGTCGGAATTGCGCACCGGTATGACGGTGTCGCAGCCCGCGGTGTCGCAGCATCTGGCGGTGCTGCGTGGCGCCGGCCTGGTGGTCGAGCGGCGAGCCGGCCGCAACGCCTATTACCGCGCCGATCCGCAGGGGCTCGCTCCCTTGCTCTCCTGGATCGAACGCTACCGGACTTTCTGGCCGGAACGCATCGAAAGGCTGAAGGCGGTTTTGAAGGACATGGATCAATGAAGAAGGCGGGATCAACGACCAACGAGGGCCAAATCGACGCCGCGGATGCGCTCGAGTTCGAGTACGACCTTGCCGAGCCGCCGGAAAAGGTCTGGCGGGCCCTGACCGTACCGGAATTGCTGGCCGCCTGGATGATGCCGAACGACATCAGCCTCGAGATCGGCAACCGTTTCGCCTTCGCCCGGCCGGACACGCCGATCGAATGCGAAATCCTCGACGCCGAACCCGAGAAGCTGCTGCGCTATTCCTGGCGGGAGCAGCCGGGCGACGCAGCCAGGCAGGATCCGCTCGACAGTACCGTCACCTTCACACTTGCCCGAACCGTTTCCGGCGGCACGCATCTGCGTGTCGTCCATGACGGCTTTGCCCGCAAGGCCATGCCTGCCATCGCCATGGCAGGCGCCGGCTGCCGTCTTTCGCTCGGTTTGCGCGCAATTGGAAAGCCCATCGCCGCGAACGCACCGCGCCTTCTGCGCGCGGCATAATAGAAAATCGGAGAAGAAAAATGAGCGGTGTTGCCAGTCTGGTGCCGATGGTCATCGAGCAATCGAGCCGCGGCGAACGCGCCTTCGACATCTTTTCGCGGCTGCTGCGCGAGCGCATCATCTTCATCAACGGCGAGATCAACGACGACATCTCGGCGCTGGTCTGCGCGCAGCTTTTGTCGCTGGAATCGGACAATCCGGACAAGGAGATCTCGCTCTACATCAACTCGCCGGGCGGCGTGGTGACCAGTGGTTTCGCCATCTACGACACGATGCAATATATCAGCTGTCCGGTGTCGACCGTATGCATGGGCTTTGCCGCTTCGATGGGCTCGTTCCTGCTGATGGCAGGCACACCGGGGCGCCGGATTTCCCTGCCGAACGCCACCATCCTGCTGCATCAGCCGCTGGGCGGGTTTCAGGGCCAGGCCTCCGACATCCAGCGCCATGCCGAGCGCATCGGCAGGACGAAACGGCACATGGCCGAGCTCTACGCGCAGCATTGCGGCCGTACCTATGAAGAGGTCGAGCGCACGCTGGACCGCGACCACTTCATGACCGCCCGCGAGGCGCAGGCATGGGGCATCGTCGACCATGTTTTCGACACGCGCAAAAAGGCGGCGTAAGCCAGGGCCGGAGCGGAGTCCGGCCGGCTGCCGAAGATTTGACGATGCCGGTCTGGTTCCATGGGCGGCGCGCCACTATAGTCCTGGGATGACCGACACTCATCCTTCCAGACCACTGCGCCCCGTCATCGCCGTCGTGGTGCTCGCTTTTGCCAGTCTCGTGAGTGGCGCGGCTCTTGCAGAGGACAGTTCGCCGTCGACGCAAAAAAGCGCCCTGCCCGGCGTGACCGGCGACTACCGCATCGCCAAGCCGGCTCCCGAGCCGGACGATGCGCTGCCGGCCGGCGAGAACGGCACATTCAAGATCGGCGATACGGATGTCAGGATTTCCGGCAGCATCACCGTCGATGTCGGCGCCGGCTCGATCGGGCCGCCGCGTCACTGAG
>NZ_RZQA01000556.1:0-4348 GCF_004022915.1 Mesorhizobium sp. M7A.F.Ca.US.006.04.2.1 | reverse complement strand
GTCCGAGTGGCCTCGGCGGCGCTCGGCGGGCAGGGCGGCGGCGGGCGGCCCGACATGGCCCAGGCTGGCGGCCCCGACGCTTCCAAGGCCGATGATGCGATTGCTGCGGTAAGGGCGGCACTCGAAGCGGCGTAGGCGAGTGGACTGAATTTAAAGCAACGGTTGGAGGGACAGCGGACGTCTCTTATCAGCCGATTTTTTCAGTCTGCACGAAGCTCGGCCGAGCCGCAATGCGCGCATACCAGTCCCGGATATCAGGGAACTCGGCCAGCAGATTTTGCCCCTCGGCGACCTTGACGAAATAGCCGATGATCGGTGCGGCATGCAGGTCGGCCAGCGTCAGCTGGTCGCCCAGCAGCCACGGTCCCGGCGCTTTCAGCGCGGACAGCGTCCGAAGCGCTTTGCTCGCCTGAGCAAGGCCGCCGGCGATCAACGCCTCATCCGGCTGAGCCTTCTCCAGCCGCTCGACGGCAACATCCCAGACCATCGATCTGTAGGCATAGGCATCGAGCATGCCGATGATCTGGTTCATGGTTGCGCGGCCACGAGGCTCCGTCGCTTGCAGCGCTGGCCCGTCGAACGCCTCGTCAACATATCTGGCAATCGCGCTCGTCTCGAACAGCCGGAATCCGTCATGCTCGAAGGCCGGGATGCGGCCGAACGGATGATGTTCGAAATACCAGGCGGGAATCCCGTCGGCGGCAAAGACATCGACTGGCACAAGCTCGTAGTCGATGCCTTTTTCCTCAAGCACGAGGCGGACGATGCGCACATAGACGCTATAGTCCGCCCCGTAGACGATGGGCTTGCCCATCTTGCTTACTTATCAGGCCATCGCCTTCTGCAGGTTCTCGTCGATCTTGTCGAGGAAACCGGTGGTCGACAGCCAAGGCTGGTCGGGGCCGATCAGCAGCGACAGGTCCTTGGTCATGAAGCCGGACTCGACCGTCTGGATGCAGACTTTTTCCAGCGTCTCGGCAAAGCGCTTCAACTCGGCATTGTCGTCGAGCTTGGCGCGATGGGTGAGGCCACGCGTCCAGGCGAAGATCGAGGCGATCGAATTGGTCGAGGTTTCCTCGCCCTTCTGATGCTGGCGGTAGTGGCGGGTGACGGTGCCGTGCGCGGCTTCCGCTTCCACGGTCTTGCCGTCCGGCGTCATCAGCACCGAGGTCATCAGGCCGAGTGAGCCGAAACCTTGCGCGACCGTGTCGGACTGCACGTCACCATCATAGTTCTTGCAGGCCCAGACATAGCCGCCCGACCATTTCAGGGCGGAGGCCACCATGTCGTCGATCAGGCGGTGCTCGTACCACAGCTTCTTCGACTTGAACTCGGCCTCGAATTCAGCCTCGTAGACCTCCTGGAAGATATCCTTGAAGCGGCCGTCATAGGCCTTGAGGATGGTGTTCTTGGTCGACAGATAGACCGGGTAGTTGCGCAGCAGGCCGTAGTTCAGCGAGGCGCGGGCGAACTCGCGGATGGACTCGTCGAGATTGTACATGGCCATGGCGACACCGGCGCCGGGCGCGTCGTATACATCGTGCTCGATCACCTGGCCGTCCTCGCCGACGAACTTGATGGTCAGCTTGCCCTTGCCGGGGAAGCGGAAATCGGTGGCGCGGTACTGGTCGCCGAAAGCATGACGGCCGACGATGATCGGCTTGGTCCAGCCGGGCACCAGGCGCGGCACGTTCTTCATGATGATCGGCTCGCGGAAGATGGTGCCGCCGAGGATGTTGCGGATGGTGCCGTTCGGCGACTTCCACATCTTCTTCAGCTTGAACTCCTCGACGCGCTGCTCGTCAGGCGTGATCGTCGCGCATTTCACGCCGACGCCGTATTTCTTGATGGCGTTGGCCGAATCGATGGTCACCTGGTCGTTGGTGGCGTCGCGATGCTCGATGCCGAGGTCGTAATATTCCAGCTTGAGGTCGAGATAAGGGTGGATCAGCTTGTCCTTGATGAACTGCCAGATGATGCGGGTCATCTCGTCGCCGTCGAGTTCGACGACCGGGTTCGCCACCTTGATCTTCGCCATGGAAAGAATGCCTCGTTGCTGGGATGTGGGACGGCCTTGCCCGCGTGGCGTTGGGCCGGGAGATGTCGCCCGTATATCAAAGCGCTTTTGGCCACGCAAACGGCGATCGGTCACGAATTGGAGGCCAGAGCCGTCGTCATTTGCGAATGCTTCATTTTCCCGGCCGAATATGGCAGGGGACGCTGAAATGCCGCAAACAGCAGTTCATTGACAATCATGCCCGTCACCAAAGATCCTGATAGCATTGCAGTCGCCGGCCCGGCGATCATCCTCGTCGAGCCTCAGCTTGGCGAGAACATCGGCATGGTCGCGCGCGCCATGGCCAATTTCGGTCTGTCGGAGCTGCGCCTCGTCAATCCGCGTGACGGTTGGCCGAGCGAGAAGGCACGTGCGGCGGCGAGCCGCGCCGATCATGTCATCGACGCCGTCACCGTCTTTGACGATCTGGCCTCGGCGCTCGCCGACCTGAACTTCGTCTTCGCCACCACGGCCAGGCAGCGCGACGGCTTCAAATCCGTGCGCGGGCCGGTGGAGGCGGGCAGGATGCTTCGGACCCGTCACGCAATGGGCCAGCGCACCGGCATCCTGTTCGGCCGCGAGCGCTTCGGCCTCTACAATGACGAGGTCGGCCTTGCCGACGAGATCGTCACGTTCCCGGTCGATACCGATTTCTCGTCGCTCAACATCGCCCAGGCCGCGCTTCTGATGTCCTACGAATGGATGAAGTCCGGCCTGGAAGACGAGACCAAGACCAATTTTTCCGGCCCGGACATGAAGCCGGCAAGCAAGGAGGAATTGCACGGCCTGTTCGCCTATCTCGAAGGCGCACTGGAAGCGCGCGGCTATTTCCGGCCGGCACCGAAGAAGCCGAAAATGATCGACAATCTGCGTGCGGTGCTGACGCGCGCCGGTTTTGCCGAACCGGAGCTGAAGGTGCTGCGCGGCATCATCTCGTCGCTCGACAGGTTTTCGCCGGCGATGCCGCGCGGCGACGGGTCCCCTGGCGATGATCCACGACGCTTGCCCGCGGCCGCCGCGCGGGCCCGCAAGGCGGAAGCGGCGCGCCTTGCCGGCGCCGGCAAGGACGATGACATACCGCCGCTTGGCGGAAAAGGAACCGACAATGACTGAGCGGCCGATCCTGATGTTCGATTCGGGCATCGGCGGGCTCACCGTACTGCGCGAGGCGCGCGTGCTGATGCCCGACCGCCGCTTCATCTATGTCGCCGACGACGCTGCGTTTCCCTATGGCGCCTGGGAAGAGCCGGCGCTGAGGGTGCATATCCTTGAATTGTTCGGCAAACTGCTTGAGCGGTTTGCGCCGGCCATTTCGGTCATCGCCTGCAACACCGCCTCGACGTTGGTGATCGACGCGCTGCGCGACAGATTTCCCGAGCATCCTTTTGTCGGCATGGTGCCTGCGATCAAGCCGGCGGCGGAACGCACGCGCTCAGGGCTGGTTTCGGTGCTGGCGACGCCTGGCACCGTCAAGCGACAGTACACGCGCGACCTGATCAGCAAATGGGCGCAGAAATGCCATGTCCGCCTGGTCGGCAGCGACAGGCTGGCGGGACTGGCTGAGATCTACATGCGTGAGGGCTTCGTCGATGAGGAGGCCGTGCGCGCCGAGATCGCGCCATGCTTCGTCGAACGTGATGCGCTGCGTACGGATATCGTCGTGCTCGCCTGCACACACTACCCCTTTCTGGCCAATCGTATGCGCAAGACGGCGCCTTGGCCGGTCGACTGGCTCGACCCCGCCGAAGCGATCGCGCGCCGGGCGCTGTCGCTTCTCGCCGACATCGATCCGAGCGGTCGTGGCGAGATGTTGCCTGAAGGGCCCGACCTTGCCGTCTTCACATCGAAAAGAGCCGATTTCCCCACCCGCCGCCTGATGCAGGGGTTCGGGTTGGCGATGTCGTGATTGCGAAGCGGAACATCACGGCAGTCGTTGCGTTTTCTCCTGATGCCAACGGGAGAAAGAGCCATGCCAGCCACCTCGAAAGCCCAGCAGAAAGCCGCCGGCGCGGCTCTGTCGGCCAAGCGCGGCGAGACCAAGAAGAGCGAACTCCAGGGCGCTTCCAAGGGAATGTACGAATCGATGAGCGAAAAGCAGCTCGAGGAATTCGCCGAGACGAAGCGCAAGGGCCTGCCGGAGAAGAAGTCGAAAGGCTAGAGTGCGGTCCGCCGTTCAAGGGAAACGCCGAAGAACACGAGCCGGAATCAAACGCCCGCGGCCAAACCGCGGGCTTTGAAGTGATGTCGGCCGCCTGAGACCGGATTGCAGCCTACCAGCGCCCTCTGCACTGC
>NZ_RZQA01000555.1:0-4351 GCF_004022915.1 Mesorhizobium sp. M7A.F.Ca.US.006.04.2.1 | reverse complement strand
GGCAAGATGTTCGACCGCCCGCACCTGCGGCTGGCCGAGCGGCTTCTGGCGCGGGCAAAGGCGGCAGGTGTTTCCGCCTGAGCGCCTGCTACCAAACCAATGGAATCAGGCGGTAACGGACCTGGGCCACATAGTCGTCATAGCCGCGCAGACCGGCGCGAAGCGTTTTCTCTTCGATGAAGGTGCGGATGGCCAAGAGAACGACGAGCACGAGCACCGACGCCAGCCCCCACCAGGAACCAAGCAGAAGTGCCGTGCCGGCGAAGAAGAGGATGGCGCCGGCATACATCGGATGGCGGACGTAGCTGTAAGGCCCGGTGGAGATCACACGTTGTCCGCGTTCGTCCTGGATCTTGACCACGGGCGCCGCAAAACTGTTCTCCAGCATCGTCAGATAGCAGATCCAGATTCCGAGCAGCAGGACCAGTGCGCCGACCACCTGCACCCAGACGGGAACCGCCGACCAGCCGAAACGAACGTCGAATCCCATGAATATCTGAGAACCAAAGATGGCGAGCAGAAGTATGGACAGCAGCACCTTGTCGGCCGCGGCCTGATTCTTCTGGATGGGAGAGCTCAGCCGCTCATTCATCAGACCGGGATCGCGCCTCGCCAGCGCCACGCCCAAGGTGAGACTGAGGCCCACCATCCCCACCAGATAGACCCAGGCCCCCGGCCAATGCAGCGTGCCGGCCGACAGGAAGAGCAAGGCGCCCATGACGCCGAACCAGACGAATGTCTGAAGAACCAATTTCGCGATCATGATCGACCTGCCTTGATATCCGCTGATGATTGGTATTTTAGACCATTGGTCTACCATACAGACCACTGGTCTATAGTTCAAGCGAACCTTCGACCCGAGGCTCCGAACTCCCGCTTAACAAAAGGCTTGCAGCAGTCGGTTGTGTTGGCCGCTTTTGCCGGGCAGCCTCCGTGATAGGAATTTTTTCTTGACTCGGTGATCTCAGCTATGGTACATTTTTGCCCATGGTGCTGATTTGCGCCAGTGGCCCGCCGCACAGGCGGGTTTTTCGTTTGATGCTCCGTCAGCCAACGCGCAAGCGGAGGCTCCGAAGGGACCCGTTAACCCGAAATTCGTTGCCCTGGCTGCCGACGTCGGGACTGGACGGGAGCAGCCATCACGTGCAGAAAGTTCGTCATGCCCCGTGTCATCAAGCATCCAGAACTCAGGCGAGAAGAACTTCTGGACCATGCCCAGGCCCTGTTCCTGACCCAGGGCTATGACAAAGCGAGCCTCAATGACGTGATTGCGTCCGCCGGCATCTCGAAGGGTGCTTTCTATCATTACTTCCCCTCCAAGGAGGCTCTCCTGGAGGCATTGGCCGATCGCTTTGCAAGACAGGCACTGGCTGGGGTCCAGGACATACTCCACGATCCCGGCCTCGACCCGCTTGGCCGCCTGAATGGCCTGCTCAGCCA
The DNA here is from genome assembly GCF_004022915.1 of Mesorhizobium sp. M7A.F.Ca.US.006.04.2.1. NCBI lineage: Bacteria > Pseudomonadati > Pseudomonadota > Alphaproteobacteria > Hyphomicrobiales > Phyllobacteriaceae > Mesorhizobium > Mesorhizobium sp. M7A.F.Ca.US.006.04.2.1. Next base: position 2,911 of record NZ_RZQA01000555.1, on the reverse strand, counting down.
GTCGCGGCGGGCCAAGATCGAAACCGCGCCGGAAGCTTGGGCTCTTTTCGAGACGATGTTCCGGCCTGAGAATCTGGTGCTTTTCCACCGTATCAATCTGGCCGCCAGCGCGTCGTTTTCACCGCTGCTGGTCAAGGTCATCAGGCAAGGAATCGAAGACGGCACTTTCAGGACCTTCGATCCGGAAGGTGTCGCCGACATCGTCATGCAATTCGGCATGGCCACGCGTGATGTCGTGGCCAAGGCCATTGCCGGCGGCAGCGACGCCGACATGGAGGCCGCGATCGAAGTCCTGGAGAAACGCGTCAGGCTCTACGAAATCGCCCTCGACCGCATACTGGGCCTGCCCGATGGAAGCATTCGGATCGGCGAGCCCGGCTATGTGCGCACCGTCATGACCGCCAGGCGGCGAACGAGTGCCGGCAAGGCGCGGTAACTGGCCGAGCCTTGGTATCTAGTCCTTGTCCCAGCGTGGCCGGCGCATCGAAAACACCTCGTCGACGCTGGCATAGTCCATATAGCCGAGACGAGCGACATTGCCGGCCTTGGTGATGTCGAACAGGCCGTCCGTCAGGAAGGCGTCGTCGATATGCACGCCGACCACTTCACCGGCGACGATGACGGCACTTGTCGGCGACCCGTCCAGGGCCTTTGGCCGAAAAACTTGAGTCACCCGGCATTCGAGCGCGGCCGGCGCTGCCGCCACGCGCGGCGGGGCGACCAGCCGCGACGGCGCCATGGCAAGATCGGCATAGACGAACTCATTGACACCGCGCGGAGCATTGACCGACGTGCGGTTCATCTTCTCCGCGAGATCGCGGCTGACCAGATTGGCGACGAACTCGCCGGTTTCCTGGGCGAAGGAGGCGCTGTCCTTCTCGCCTTCGGAGGAGAACCAGACGATGAAAGGCCGCGTCGAAACGGCATTGAAGAAGGAATATGGCGCGAGGTTGATCTCACCAGCCCTGTTCAGTGTCGAAATCCAGCCGATCGGACGCGGCGCCACGATCGCCTTCGAAGGGTCGTGCGGCAGGCCGTGGCCCTTTGACGGCTCGTAGAACATTCAGCCGACCCACGGCCCCGAATAGTCACTGTACAGCTTTGCCGGATCGGGCCGGGGCCGCTCCGGCGCCGGGCCGGCATAGGAGCCGATATGGATGAAGCCGATGACCCGCTCCTGCGGCGCCAGCCCCAGCAGTGCCCTGCCCTCCGGCACATCCGAATACCAGTTGCTGATCATGTTGGTGCCAAAGCCCAGCGCGTTGGCTGATATCATCAGGTTCATCGCCGCCATGCCGCCCGACAGGAACATTTCCCATTGCGGGATTTTTGGATTCTCCCTGGGGACAGATACGACGCCGATCACCAGCGGTGCGCGCGAGAACCGCGCCAGTTCCTGATTGCGGCGGCCCTCCGTCAATGGGCCCTCCCGCTGCTCGGCAAGTGCTGCCAGTTGCCTGCCGATCTCGACGCGGGCGTCGCCACGGTAGAGGATGAAGCGCCAGGGCTCCAACCGGCCATGATCGGGCACCCGGGAGGCAGCAGTGATCATTGTCGCGATCTCCGCATCGCTCGGCGCCGGCTCCTTCAGATCTGGAATCGGTGCGGAGTTTCGGGTCAGCAGGAAGTCGATGATCGGCGACGCCATGGGCGCAAGTCTCCTGGACATTCTGTTTTGAGCTGAAGCGCACCATCGGGGATTCGGGCGGCTCGGGCATTGGCGCGGGATACGCCGGACGGAAGAGTCGTATCGGTCGGACTCTTAAGCCTTGAAATTGCCACCGCCATGGGCTTCAACGCAAGGCATGTTTGAGGGGACTATCCGTCTTTTCCTGGTCTGGCTCGGCGCCCTGCTGTTCATGGCGCCGGTTTCGTTCGCCATGGCGCAGAATGTCGACGGAGTCAGCGACCTGAAGCTTCCGGGAATTTCGAGCTACGCGACGCCGAAAGGCGAGACGTCACTGGCACTGAGCGGCGGCGGTGCCATCACACTCTCTGCCCAGTTGACCGACAAGGGTTCCGACATCACGCGCGGCATCGTCTGGCGGGTCTTCAAGCCGGAAGCCGTCAACGGCAAATTGCCGATGGTCGCCTCCTCGCATGGAGGCACCGCCGTCTTCCAGCTCGAACCCGGCAGCTATCTGGTTCACGCCTCCTACGGCCGGGCCGGCGCCACCAAACGCATCACTGTCGGCAAGGACGCCAAGCGCGAAAGCCTCGTGCTCGATGCCGGCGGCCTCAAGCTCGACGCCGTGCTGTCCGGCGGCGTGCGCATTCCACCGAAGAAGCTGCGCTTTTCGATCTACGAGGGCACTGCCGAGGCCAATGGCGACCGCGCGCTGATCATTCCCGATGTCGAGCCCAACAGCGTCGTGCGGCTCAACGCCGGCATCTACCATGTCGTCTCGACCTATGGCGCGGTCAATGCAGTCATTCGCTCCGACATCCGCGTCGAGGCCGGCAAGCTGACCGAAGCCACCGTCGAGCATCACGCCGCCGAGATCACGATGAAGCTGGTGCGCGAAACCGGTGGCGAGGCGATCGCCGACACGTCCTGGTCACTGCTCAACGAGTCCGGCGATCCGATCAAGGAAACAGTCGGCGCTTTCGCCTCGATGGTGCTGGCCGAGGGCGACTACACCATCATCGCCAAGAACCGCGACCGCATCTACCAGAAGGATTTTACGGTCGTGGCCGGGCAGAACCAGGAAATCGAGGTTCTGGCCACCGAGGCCGCGGCGATGGATCCTGAAGAAGGCGCGGATTAACCTTCGTTTTAAGGATCAAGCCGCCAGCTCGGTCCGCGCCGGCAGGAACGGGATCCGGCGGCGTGGCAAAGCTGGCGCCAGGTCGAACACGCCGCGATAGAGGCGGTCGAGCAAGGCCTTGCGGTCGCGCAACGGCTCCAGTT
>NZ_RZQA01000554.1:0-4355 GCF_004022915.1 Mesorhizobium sp. M7A.F.Ca.US.006.04.2.1 | reverse complement strand
GACCAGGCCGTTGCGCTCGTTCTCGGTGCTGGCCGAATTCGGCGGTGTCGCCGGCACACCCCTCGTGCGGATTTCCTGAGCCGTGGGCACGCAGTATAAGAAGTTCGAGGCCCATGCCAGCGGCGGTCCGCGCATCCGCGAGATCCCGATGCGCATGGTGCTGCCCAACCTCGTCACCGTGCTTGCCATCTGCGCCGGTCTGTCGGGCATCCGCTTCGGCTTCGAAGGCCGCTTCGAGCCGGCCGTGGTGATGGTGCTGCTGGCCGCTTTCCTCGACGGCATTGATGGCCGCTTGGCGCGGATGCTGAAGGCAACCTCCAAATTCGGCGCCCAGATGGATTCGCTGGCCGACATCGTCAATTTCGGCGTCGCCCCGGCTTTGGTGCTTTATGCCTTCCTGCTCGACCGTGCCGGCTCGCCGGGCTGGATTGCGGCCTTGCTGTTCGCCATCGCCTGCGGGCTAAGGCTCGCCCGCTTCAACGTGCTCGACGACGAGAAGGCCGACCGCCCGATATGGCAGTCCGAATATTTCGTCGGCGTGCCGGCGCCGGCTGGTGCTGTGCTGGTGATGCTGCCGCTCTATCTCTATTTCCTGCGCACAGGGCTGGAGCCCAGTCGTCCAGCGGCCTTCGTCGCCACCGGCTTTACCATACTGGTCGCCTTCCTGCTGGTCAGCCGGCTGCCGGTCTATTCCGGCAAGAGCCTGAAAATCCCGGGCGACAGGGTGTTGCCGATCATCCTGGGTGTCGTGCTCTACGTACTGCTGCTGATGACCTACCCCTGGTACACGCTGACCGCTTCGGTTGCCGGCTACCTGATCTTCCTGCCGTTCAGTGTGCGCGCCTATTCGAAACGCGCCAAGCTGGAGGGCGAGAAGGTACCGCCTTCGGATATAGGTTAGAAGGTCGGCGGAAGTGCTTGATCCGACTCAGGCCGCGACGCCGAGCCCCAGCCTGTCGATCGCCAGCTTTCGGGTCGAGACATAGTCGGTCTTGCCCGAACCCAGCACCGGGATTTCCTCGACCTTGACGATGTCGTTGGGCACCATCAGTTCGGCGGCGCCCGCTTGTTTGCCGAATCTGCGCAACTCGTCGGGATTGGCGTCGTCGGCGGTGGTGACCAGCACAATGCGCTCGCCGCGCCTCTTGTCCGGCACCGCTACCGCCGCATGGCGTTCTTCCGGCCACAACGACTGCACCAGCATCTCGACAGCACCCAGCGACACCATCTCGCCGGCGATCTTGGCGAAGCGCTTGGCGCGGCCGCGAATGGTGATGAAGCCTTCGCGGTCGACAGCGACGATGTCGCCGGTGTCGTGCCAGCCCGTCAGCGGCTGCAATTCACCGGGGCGGTCCGATGTCATATAGCCCATCATCAGGTTCGGTCCGTCGAGCCACAATTGGCCGGCATCGGAAATGCCTTCGATCGGCTCAAGCTTCATGCGCATGGCCGGCAGCAGCCGCCCGACGGTACCGTCGCGGCCATGGATTGCCGTGTTGACGGCAACCACCGGTGCCGCCTCTGTCAGCCCGAACCCTTCGATGATCTCGGCCTGGAAGCGTTCGCGATAGACGCGGCGGGTTTCCGGCTTCACCGCCTCGGCGCCGGCAACGACGAAGCGCAGGCTGGAAAAATCGCCGTCCTTGGCGGTACGCGCATAGTTGGCGAGGAACGTGTCGGTGCCGAACATAATGGTCGGTTTCACCTTGCGCGCAACCTCGGGGATGATCTTGTAGTGCAGCGGCGAGGGGTAGAGGAACAGTTTTACCCCGGTGACCAGCGGCAGGATGGTGCCGCCCGTCAGGCCGAACGAATGGAACACCGGCAGCACGTTGAGCAGGATGTCGGCGGGCGAGATGGTGATGCGCGCCTCAGCCTGCATGGCGTTGGCGTAAAGGTTCTTGTGCGACAGCACGACTGCCTTCGGCGTGCCTTCCGAGCCCGAGGTGAACAGGATCACCGCCGGCTTGGCCGCGTCCTGTCGCTGCAGCGGCCAGCGCCACAGCAAGGCGGCGGCAAGCTTGTCCAGCGCGGTGACGCTCTCCCGCACATCCTCGAGCCAGAGAAGCCTGGCGCCGCCCTTTTCGACCGCCGCGACGATATCGGCAAGGTCGGCCTTCTCGACGAACGCGCGGGACGAAATCACGGTCCTTATCACCGCCGTGCGCACGGCCGCGGTGACGCTCGCCGGCCCGGCCGTGTAGTTGATCATCGCCGCCACCCGGCCGGCCGACAGAAGGCCGGTGAGCGACAGCACGACGCCATTGGCATTGGGCAGCATCACGCCGACTGCCTCGCCCGGAGCCGTTACCGCCTCGAAGCGCCTGCCCAGGACGCGGGCGCCGATGAACAGCTTGCGGTAGCTCAGCGCGCCGGAGATCACGTCCTCGATGATGATATGCGAAGCGCCGACGCGGTCGGCGGCATCGCGCATGGCCAGGAACAGGCCACGATCGAGGTTGGTGCCGAAGAGCCGCGCCTCGGCGACACGGTCGAACAGCGCGTTGGTGTTCGAGGCCTGCTCGGGGTTGCGCGCCACCAACTCAGTGATGGTCATCGGCTCCAGCACGCTGATCGACAGTTGCGGAAACCAGTGTCGTGGCGCCTTGTCCCCAGGCGTCAGCGACACCGGCAGGCTGCGCGCGCCGCCGACGAAGATCGGCACGATCTTGGCATCGGCCTGCATGGCGATGCGGGTGACGGCACGAAACAACCGAAACGTCTTGACGTCGGGCTCGACTGCATCCGGCAGATAGACAGCGAGCCGGCCCTTGCCCTTCAGCACCCGCACCAGCCGGCGGCTGACGAAGACATGTTCGGCGTTGAAGGCGATGGTACGGCCAAGCTCGCGCCAAGGTTCGAGCCACGGCGAGCGCGCCGAGACCTCATCGAGAATATGCAGCGTGTCTTCCGGCAGCAGCGACAGCATCAGCGCCGGCTCGAAGCGCGATTGATGAGAGATGACGTAGATGACTGGGGCCTGCGCCTTGCGGGCGATCCTGATGCGGCTGTCTCCGATCCGGTAGGCAAGCTTGAACGGGACATAGAGCAGCGCCTGGGTGAAGCGTAGGCCGAGGCGGAATTTTTCCGCCACGCCAATCAGGAGCCAGGCCAGAACAAGACCCGCAAGCAGCGCCAGTGTCAGGATCATGCCGCGTCTCTCCCAACGTTTTTAGCATCTCGGCTCTTTGCGGCCGTGTCGGCCAGAACCTAGACGATGTGGGAGCAAGGTCAATGCGGAGCTTTTGCTTCCCTTGGTGCGGGAAGCTGCTTCTCACGCCGCCTGCAGCCGTCCACTGATGAAACGAAATTCCTGCGTCTTGCCGCCATAGCCGTAAGCGGCTGCCGGCACTTCATGCACGAAGGCGTAGCTCTCCTCGTGCACGCCGCCCAGCAGACGGCCGAAGGCTGCGAAGATCGCCTTCAGATAGGCCTCCAGCTCAAGCTTGGTGTTGGTGCCGTCGACCACCTTGATATCAAGCCAGAACGTGTTGGTGCCGTGCTCGGCCAGCGACTTGCCGCCGGCGAACCAGTGCTGCGGATCGACATAGGACACGGCAACTGCCGTGATCGTCGGGTCCTTGCGCAGCTGCGTCGCGGTGATTTCTGTGGCCTCCTTTGCGATGCGAGCGGAAAGCGCCGCGTCAGGTTTGCCGGTGACGCTGATGTTGATGATAGGCATTCTTCTTCTCCTTGGCTTGAGCGGCGTCCGATCGCCGTTGAAACAACCATGCCACCACCTTTTAGTCAAAAAAATCGAATTGTTTTTAAATGATACTTCGATAGTATCGAAGTATGGAAACGCTCGATCCCGATCTGCTCCGAACCTTCCTTGCTTTCGTCGACAGCGGCTCGCTGGCCCAGGCGGCTGCAAGCATCGGCCGTTCGCCCTCGGCGGTGACCGCCCAGATGCAGCGGCTGGAGGAAGTCGTCGGTGAGCCGCTGCTGGCGCCGCAGGGGCGGGGACGTGGTTTGACGCCGGCGGGTGAGGATCTCGTCGGCCACGCCAAGCGCATTCTTGCCGTCCATCGCGAGGCTTGGCTGGCGCTGAAGGGCGCCCGCGCTGCCGGGCGCGTTGCCATCGGCACGACGCAGGATTTTGCCGACAGCGGCCTGCCGGATCTGCTGCGTGCTTTCGCCGGCAGCCATCCGCGCGTCAGGATCGAACTGCGGGTCGGCCGTTCCGCCGAGTTGGCGCAGGCGCTGCAGTCTGGCGGCCTCGATCTGGCGATCGTCATGCGCCAGACGGCAGCGGCGGACGAAGTCGGCGTGCTGCGCGAGCCGATGATATGGCTATGCTCACAAAAGGGGCTGGCCACGCGGCAGGAGGAACTGCCGCTGGCGCTGCTCGATCC
>NZ_RZQA01000553.1:0-4360 GCF_004022915.1 Mesorhizobium sp. M7A.F.Ca.US.006.04.2.1 | reverse complement strand
CTACTGAGCTTCGCCTCGCATCCCGTGGTGGTGAAGGTGGGCGGACAATATTATTGCCGGTCGATCCAGAAGATGCATGCCGACGGCTCGCTGTCGTTCTTCTGCGCCATAGACGATGGCGTCGTGCTGTCGATCGCTCAGCCCAAGGACATGGTGGAATCGACGCGCGCCGCCCTGCGCGACGTCGAGGAGAGGCTTGGCGGCATCGACATGATCCTCGGCTTCGACTGCGTGCTGCGCCGGCTGGACGCACGCAATCGGCAGGTGTTTCGCGAGATCTCGGAACTCTACCGGGTCAACAATGTCATCGGCTTCGGCACCTATGGCGAACAGTACCGGTCGATGCATCTGAACCAGACTTTCACCGGCATCGCCTTCGGCGAGCGCCAGGCGGCGGAATAGGACGGCGCAACAAGATGCCGCTGAGGGACATAAACGATCTTGAAAAGCTGAAGAAGATCAACGCGGCACTGGTCAGCCGCGTCGAGCGCTCGATGGACCAGCAAGGCAACGCCTTTTCGCTGTTCCAGACCACGATCTCGCTGGAAAACCGGGTGCGTACACGTACCGAGGAACTTCACTCGACCTTGCGGCGGCTGGAGCAGTCGAACATTGACCTCAGTGCCGCCAAGGAAAACGCCGAACTTGCGAACCTGTCAAAAACCCGTTTCCTCGCCGCTGCCAGTCACGACGTGCTGCAGCCGCTGAATGCCGCCCACCTTTCGGTTTCGGCGCTCGCCGAAGTTCAGACCAGCGACGAGGGCAAGAAACTGGTGCGGCAGGTCGAGCGCTCGCTGGAGACGATGGAGGACCTGCTGCGAACCCTGCTCGACATCTCCAAGCTCGATGCCGGCGTGGTGCAGCCCGACATAAGCGACGTCAGCCTGGAGGCGCTGTTCTCGTCGCTCCGCTCGGATTTCCTGCCGGTGGCGGAGATGAAAGGCCTGTCGCTGAAATTCCGGCCGGTCCATGCCGTGGTCCGCTCCGACCGCACGCTGCTGCGCCGTATCCTGCAGAACATTCTCTCCAACGCGCTGGGCTATACACGCTCGGGCGGCGTGCTTGTCGGCACCAGGCATCGCGGCGACACCATCCGCATCGACGTCGCCGACACGGGCTGCGGCATTCCCGACGACCAGCGCGAGGCGGTGTTCGAGGAGTTCCACCGCGGCACCTCGCCGGCCAATGCCGAACTGGACGGTGGCGGTCTCGGGCTCGGGCTCGCCATCGTGCGCCGCATGGCCAGCGCGCTCGGCCATCCCGTGACATTCTCGTCGAAGGTCGGACGCGGCACGATCTTCCACATCGATGTACCCGTCGGCATCGGTGCGCCAGCCGATGCCATCGCCAGCGTTGCCGATATGGAACGGCCGCGCGGCTATGGCCTGTTCGGCACCAAGGTGCTGCTGGTCGAGAACGATATCGAAGTGCTGCAGGCCATGACCTTCCTCCTCGAACGCTGGCAATGCCTGGTGCGGGCCGCGACCTCGACCGACGATGCGCTAGACATGCTTGGCGACACCGACTGGGTGCCCGACATCGTCATTGCCGACCAGCATCTCGACGGCGGCGATCTCGGCACCACGACCATCGCCGAAGTCCGCGACTATCTCGGCCGCGCCGTGCCGGCGCTGATCGTCACCGCCGACAGTTCGGAAGCCGTCGCCAAGGCCGCCCGCTCCGGCGGCATCGAACTGATGCGCAAGCCGCTGAAGCCGGCCCAACTAAGGGCGCTGCTGGCGCATTTGCTGGCCTGATCACTTCTCACGCGCTATTCCGATCGTCTTGAAAGGAGCGCGTCCTCCCGCGGACAGGTCGCCGACGCGCGCTTTGTTTCGACCGCCACCTACAATGCCGTGTGCGGCCTGCCGGCAACGAAGACAGACCCGAATGGTCTCGTCAAAACCTTTACCTATGACGCCTTCTGCCGGCCCTATCAGGTCTCTCAGAGCGTCACCGGCGCCTATGCCAAGACGCGCTTCGAGAACGAGGGCAATCCGGCGACACAGGCGCTGGTCAAGTACACCCCGCTGCCCAATGGCGCGAGTGGGGGCGCCGGCGAGGATTTTACCCGCTCCTTCTATGACGGGCTTGGCCGGGTCTATCGCGTGGAAACCCCCGGAGAGACGGCGGCCAGTGCAAGACGCATTGCCGAGACCGACTACGATCTTCGCGGCAATGTGCTGCGTACCGCCTTCCCGAGGTTCGTCGGTGAGACGGCACAGTGGACCACCAACAGCTACGACTGGGCCGACCGGTTGACAAAGACGATCAATCCGGATGCCAGCCAGCGCAGCTATCTGCACGACATCGCGACCGCAACCGGCACACCCACCCCCCGACTTTACGGGGTGACGCTGACCGATGAGCTCGGGCATTTGACCAGAACTCCATCGACGACACGCGGTGACATTGCCGGCATCATTCGCGACGTCGGTGGCCTCAATCTGCCGGAGAGCCGCAGCTACGATCTGCTCGGTCGGCTGATCGGCGTCACCGATCCTGGCGGTTCGACCTGGACCTACACTTACGACATGCTCGGCAATCGGCTGTCGGCGTCGGACGCCGATCTGGGCACCTGGACCTATGTCTATGACACCGCCAACCGGCTGGTCAGCCAGACCGACGCCAGGGGCACGGTCACCACGCTCGCCTACGACCAGATGGACCGGCTGACCCTGAAGACGGCAACCGCGCCTGGCGGCAGCCCGGTGACGCTGACCCAAAACACCTATGACCAGGCGGCGTCAGGCTATTACAACATCGGCCAAGTGACCCGCTCGGAAAACGCCGCCGCCGTCCAGCTCTACAATTATGACGGTCTCGGCAAAATCGCCCGTCAGGATGCCACGATCGCGGGGATCACCCATACTACGTTCAACGTTCACGACGGCTCCGGCCAAACGCTTCGCAACCAGTACTTTCCAGTGCAGCTCGACTTCGGCACGCCGATAGCGCACTTGCAATACACCGCCGGCAAAAAGCTCTATTCGGCGCCCGGCTTCATCACCTCGACGATCTACGAGGCTGATGGCCAGACCAAGGAGATCACCTACGCCAATGGCGTAAAAACGTCCTTCACCTACTCGCCGACGCGGCGCTGGCTGACGCGGATAACCACCACGCTCGGCGCCGGGACAGTAATGGATCGCCAGTTTACCCGTGACAGCCTCGGCCGAATTACCGACATCGCTGGAACCTCGGCCACGGGTCCGAACAGCTGGCACTATGTCTATGACAATGCCGACCGGCTGATCTCTGCCGACAATCTCGGCGACAACACGCTGGACGAAACCTTCGTCTATGCCGCCAACGACAACATGATTTCGCGCACGCGTGTGGCCGGCACTTATGTCTATCCCTCGGCGAACGCTGCTCGTCCGCATGCGCCTATCACGGTCGGCGCCAATGCGATGGCCTATGACGCCAATGGCAATCTGACCTCCGACGGCAGCCGCACGCTGGTCTGGGACGAGGCCAACCGGCTGAAAACGGTCACGCGCGCCTCCAGCACCGTCAATCTCGCCTATGGACCGGACGGGGCGCGAGCGAAAAAATCATCGAGCTTCGCCACGACGCTTTATCCCGACGCCAATGTCGAGATCAATCCGGCGATACCGGGTGGAGAAATCTACACCCGCTATCCGCATCCCGACATCAAGGTCGTCGGCACGACCAAATACTTCCTGCACCGCGAACACCTCGCCTCGGTGCGCATGGTCACCGACATGTCGGGCAACACCGTCGAAAGCAACAGCTACGCCACCTATGGCGAAAGCCTCAACACCGGCTTCCAGACGCAGAAGAACTACATCGGCGAACGCTTCGATCCCGAGACCGGCCTGCTGTATCTCAATGCACGATACATGGATCCGGTGCTGGGGAGGTTCATTTCGCCGGATGATTGGGATCCGACCAAGGAAGGTGTTGGCACCAACCGATATGCTTATGCTCAGAATGATCCGGTAAACAAGAGTGACGCCAATGGGCATGCCGATTTACAGGGTATCGCTAGAAGCTACATCAACCGGGAAGTCGGAACCCAAGTACAAGCCCTCGCCGACGTCGAGCAAGATGCCGCGAAAGGCGCGGCAATTGGAGGCATTGCCGCGTTAGGTGTTGGAGCTGTTGTCGCAGCGCCGGAAGCAGCGGCAGCTGTAAGTGCTGCCTTTCCTGAAGCGGCAATGTTTGCCACCGAAATGGTCGCCGCAGAGACAGGGCTGATTGCTCCGGCTGGCGCAGTTGGGGCAGTGGCGCTATCCAGGTCGGAAGCTATGAAAAAGGCCTTGGATACAGTAACAGAAAAATTAAGCTCCTCTCAGTTGTCAAGCTTTAAAAACTACATGGGTAAAGTGCCGAG
>NZ_RZQA01000552.1:0-4362 GCF_004022915.1 Mesorhizobium sp. M7A.F.Ca.US.006.04.2.1 | reverse complement strand
GCGCCAGCCAGCGCGCCCAATCCTCGGTGTCGTCGAGATGCAGCAGGTTGGCGCGTAGCACGTCCGACGGCCGGGAAAACCCGCCGACCTTGTTGAGCAGCGTCGGGCTGCAGAGCGGCGTGAACGAGATTTCGCAGAGCGGCTCGACCGCCCGGTTCGGCCAATTGCCGACACCAAACGCAATGAAGGCATCGGCATCTGCGTTGCTGACATCGTCGAGCCGGCGCGGCGTCAGGATGCGCAGCGCCACGTCAGGATACATCTGCCGGAACTCGCCGATATGGGTGCACAAGAACAGCGAGGCGAAGCCGGGCGTGCAACTGACGGCGAACGAGCCGCCGACGCCGGTGCCGGCGTCCCGCGTCACCGCATCGCCCAAAACGGTGAGCGCCTTGCGCACGTCGCTGGCGTAGCGCTGGCCGCGCGGCGTCAGCGCCACGCCCTTGCCGATGCGTTCGAGCAGGTCGAAGCCGAGATCGCGCTCCAGCAGACGAAGCTGATGGCTCACGGCGCTGCGGGTCAGGTGCAACTCGTCGGCGGCGCGCCAGACGCTGCCATGGCGGGCGAAGCTGTCGAGCGCACGCAGCGCTTGTGTGGATGGTATACGCAAGGAGCCTCAGGTGAACCGAATTTGCACGAACCGGGAAAACATATCACTTTTTAGCGAACCGCTTCACTGCTTTCTTCTCATGCCATGGAGAAACCGGTGGCCACCTCGGCGCAAGCAACCGCCCTTGCCTGTCTCGACGGCATCCAGCCGTTGTTGTCCGCGTGGACACGCATCATCTTCGATTACGGCGAGACCGCGTGGCGGGAATATCAATCCGCCGCCTGGTATGTCGAGCGACTGAAACTCGAAGGCTTTTCTGTCGAAGAAGGCTCCGGCGGCATGCCGACCGCCTTCTGCGCTCATTGGACCAACGGCCCCGGCCCGACCATCGGCATGTACGCCGAATACGACGCGGTGCCCGGCAATTGCCAGGATGCCGCTACGGTCGAGCGTCCGCGCCGGGGACTTGGCAATCAGGCCGGCGGCCACACCGACCCGCATTCCGGGCTGGGTATTTCGAGCCTCGGCGGGCTGCTGGCGACCAAGGCCGCGATGCAGCGCCACGGCATATCAGGCACGCTGCGCTTCACCGGCGAGCCGGCGGAAAAGGTGCGTGGGTCAAAGCCGATCCATGCCGCCAAGGGCTATTATGACGGCCTTGCCGGCATGATCTCCTTTCATCCGTTCTACATGCTGCCGCTCTGCAACACGGCGCGCTGGGACACGCATTGCGGCGCGGCCTACGCGATGATCTATCGCTTCATCTGCGACCAACCGGAGCGCTGGGCGCTGGCTGCGGGCGCTGCACCCATTCCGCAAGCACATTCGGCGGCGCGCGCGCCCGGCGCCAACGACGCATTGATGATGATGTACATGGCCTCCAAGGCTCTGCGCGATTCCATGCTGCCGCACCAGGGCGGCTGGTCGATCAGCGAGGCGATCCTGACGGCGGGGCAAGCGACCGCCGACAATTTGCCGGCGGGGCTGGCCGAGATTCAGTACATGATCCGCGTGCCGACGCTTGCCATGGCCGAGCAGGTCACCGCGGTGCTCGACCGCAATGCCGAGGCGGCGGCAGCGATGAGTGGTTGCCGCACCGAGCGGCATTGGGTGTCGAAGTCACGACCGGGACTTGCCAATCATGCCATGGCCGAGATCGCCTATGAAGCGCTGTCGACGGTCGGGCCGCCGCGCTGGGACGAAGACGCCAAGGCAGTCGCGCGCGAAATACAGGTCAATGCCGGGCGCATGGCGAGCGACGAGCCGTTCATCGAAGAGCTGGAGCGCCTGATCGAGCCGCAGGCGGCGGAAGCGATCCTGCGCCGCGACCTGCCGCCCTCGCAGGTCAATTCGACCTCCGACGATTACACCGACATGAGCTGGCACACGCCGACGGCGCGCTTCTATGTCGCCCGCCCGGCACTGCGTTCGGAGACCGGCTATCCCTATCCAGCCTGGGTGATGAATGCGCTGGGCGGTATTTCGGCCACGATCGACCCGATGGTGGCCTGCGCCTCCCGCACGATCGCGCTTGCCGCCCTTCGCCTGCTGGAAGACCAGACTGCCCGCGAAGCGGCGATGGACGAGTTCGTTACCCGCACCGGCGGCGGCATCGGCGGTTCGAACTGGATCGCACCGCTTTGCGACTACGAGCCGCCGATCGGGTTTCGCTGGCCAGAATATGTCACCACCCCGCGTGGACGCGACTGGTGGATACCGAGCAATCAGACACCCCCAAGTCACCTCACGAGGAGCATCCCATGACCGTTCATGACCGCATTGTCGCCGAGCCGTTTTCGCTGCAGCGCCGCAACCCCGCCGGCGGCACCAAGCCGCTGACCGCCTGGGGTTTTGCCAACGAGACCGACGTGCTGACCGACGTCCTGCTCGGCTCGCCCAATTTCCTGCGTCATCTGTCGACCAGCTCGCTGTCGCGCAAGCACCTGCGCGAGGCGCCCTGCAACGTGCAGATCGCGCAGGCACAGCACAAGGACCTGGTCGCCGCCTACGAGCATTTCGGCGTCAACATCCACTGGCACGAGCCGACGCCCGAGCTGCCGATGCAGGTCTATTCCCGCGATTCCAGCGTCATGACGCCCTACGGCGCCTTCATCACCGCCATGGCCAACTGGTGGCGGCGCGGCGAGAACTATGCCGCGATCCGCACCTACGAAAAACTCGGCATCCCGATCTACGACATGGTCACGGCTGGTACCTTCGAGGGCGGCGACTTCAACGTCATCGAGGACGGCGTCGTGCTGATAGGCTGCGGCGGCGCGCGCACGCAGGAGGAAGGTGCGCGCCAGGTGCAGGCCTGGTTCGACAAGGAAGGCTGGGAAACCCGCATCGCTTTCATCGACGAATATTACGTCCATATCGACCTGATGGTGGTGCCGATCGCCGAAAAACTGACCGCCGTCTGCCTTGCCTGCACCGAGCCCGGCATTGTCGACTGGCTGAAGGGCAAAGGCCACGAGATCATCGACGTGCCGTTCCAGGACACGATGGCGCTCGGCTGCAACTTCATGTCGCTGGGCAAGGACCGCGTGATCGCGCCGACCTCCAGCCAGTCGCTGATCGGCCAGCTCAAGGCCCGCGGTTTCGAGGTCGCGGCCGTCGACATGAGCGAGATTTCGAAGACCGGCGGCGGCATCCACTGCATGGCGCAGGCGCTGAAGCGCGAACCGGCCTGAGCCGGCTCGCCCCTCAGCAACAAACCCGATACTGTGTCTTCGCTGCCCTTGTGAGTGCTGGAAAAATGGAGGAATAGTCTTGCGGAATGCATCGCCCTGAAATTGCCGGTTTGCGGTACTCAGGTCGTGCAATTGCTAGCCGGATTCCGAATGGCCAGTCCCGAACCGCGCAAGAGAAGAGGTCCGATCGCCGCCCGGCTGCTGGCGCTCGACGCGTGGATCGATTCCTCGCTCTACGAGATCGGCTTCAAGGCGCGCCAGTTCTGGGAATCGGCGACGATCTTCTCGCGGCGCTTCCGCGTCAACGGCTGGCGCCGTGGCATCATCGAAGTGTTGAGCGAAGGTTTTACGCTCGGCGCCGGCGGCATCGTGGTGATGCTGGCGCTGGCCATTCCGGCTTTCCAGGATACGGCCGGCGACTGGCGCGCCCAGGGCGACTTCGCCGTCACCTTCCTCGACCGCTATGGCAACGAGATCGGCCAGCGCGGCATCATCCAGCGCGATTCCGTGCCGGTCGACGAGATGCCCGATCACGTCATCAAGGCGGTGCTTGCTACCGAGGATCGCCGCTTCTTCGATCACTACGGCATCGATGTGCTCGGCCTTTCCCGCGCCATCTTCGAGAATGTGCGGGCCAATTCCGTCGTTCAGGGCGGCTCGAGCATAACCCAGCAGCTGGCCAAGAACCTGTTCCTCACCAATGAGCGCACGCTGGAGCGCAAGATCAAGGAAGCCTTCCTGTCGCTGTGGCTCGAGGCCAATCTGTCGAAGAAGGAAATCCTGCAGCTCTATCTCGATCGAGCCTACATGGGGGGCGGTACGTTCGGCATCGAGGCGGCCGCCGATTTCTATTTCGGCAAGAGCGTCAAGGATCTGAACCTCGCCGAGGCGGCGATGCTGGCCGGGCTGTTCAAGGCGCCGACCAAATATGCGCCGCACATCAACCTGCCGGCAGCGCGCGCACGCGCCAATGTGGTGCTGTCCAACCTTGTCGATTCCGGCTTCATGACCGAGGGCCAGGTTCTGCAGGCAAGACTGCATCCGGCCGACGTCGTCGACCGCGGCGAGCAGAAAAGTCCGGACTATTACCTCGACTGGGCATTCGACGAGGTCAAGAAG
>NZ_RZQA01000551.1:0-4367 GCF_004022915.1 Mesorhizobium sp. M7A.F.Ca.US.006.04.2.1 | reverse complement strand
GCGATGTCCAGCGTGGCGCCTATGCCGCCGCCGGCGGCCAGCCCGGCCATGCAGCGGCCTGGGAGGACCAGGCTGTCAATGAAGCGACCGGCGACTTCTATCGGGATACGCGCGCGACGCTGGAGGGTGCATGGGTGCGGCCGCGCCACGACGGCTACATGACTTTCCAGCAAGCAGCATCCGAACGCATCCTTTCCGGCATGACCTCCCGGCATCAAGCCCGACAGGTTGTTGCCGATCTCAATCGCCTGTTTCGGGAGAGTTCCCCGGTGCAGGTGTCCGGCGCTGCCGGTGGAGGAGCCTGAACCAAACCGAACGGAGGAGAACGAGATGACAGGAATGATCCGCGGCCTGCTGGCCGCAACCGCGCTTGCCTCGCTTGCAACGACCGCCTTTGCGCAGGATGTGCAAGGCGTCATCGGCGGGCTGCCGACCGAACTCAAGGCGCAATATGACGGCGCGCCGCAGAAGGTGCTGCCTTCGGCCTGGGACAATTTCACAGCGCCGCCTAAACCGTGGAAATGGTGCCACTCGGAATCCTACCAGGGCAATCCGTGGCGGGTCACGGTGACCAAGGAATTGAAGCGTCTCGTCGACGGGCTGATCGGCGACGGAACGGTGTCCAGCTTCGAGGTGTCTGATTCCAACAACGACGCCAGCCAGCAGATCAACCAGATCCGCGCCTTCATCGACAAGAAGTGCTCGATCATCACCTCGATCCCGGGCTCGGCGACGGCACTCGATGATGCGATCGACGCTGCCGCCAAAGCCGGCATTCCGTTCATCACCGCTGCCGGTTCGGTGACCAGCCCGAACGCCATCAATGTCGATTCCAACTATGCGCGCTGGGGCTACGACATGATGGCGGCGATCGGCAAGGCGCAGCCGGACGGCGCCAGCATCCTTCTGGTCGAAGGCATCGCCGGACACCCGATCGTGGTGCAGGAGCGCCAGGGCGCGGACAAGGCGCTGACTGAAAATCCGAAGCTGAAGATCTCGCGCAATGTCAATGGCAACTGGACAGCCAACGTCACCAAGACCGTGGTGCTGCAGGCGATCGCCACCAACCCGGCGCCGATCGATGCAGTGTGGACGACAGGCAGCGAAAGCCGCGTCGTCGCCGAAGCCTTCGCAGAAGCCGGCCGGCCCGCACCATTGATCACCGGCTCGATCACCGGCGATGCGCTGGGCTACTGGAAGGCCAACCCCGACAAGTACCGCTTCGAAGGCCATGCGGTGCTGCCGCACTGGACCGCGCAGACGCTGTTCCGCGTCGGCGAGCGCATGCTCGACGGGCAGAAGCCGAAGCTGAACACGCTGCTGATCCCGATCCCGCCTGTCCACACCGCCGATCTCGGTGCCTGGTACAAGGACTGCATGACGACGGACGCCGTGTCTATCTTCCCGATCCCGCCGAAAGATCCGATGCCGGAGGAATGGCTCGACGCCTATTTCTCGAACCCGGCGCCAACCAAGGGCTGGGACTATTCGAAGGTGCCCGATGCCTGTGCAAAGTGACGCCTGCTAATCTCTCAACAGGCCGGCTCCTTTCGGGGAGCCGGCCTGCCAGCATCGAAATGCGACATGCTTGAAGTCAAAACCATATCCAAACGCTATGGCGAGACGATCGCGCTCGCGGACGCATCGATCGCGTTTCGGGCGGGAACCATCCACACCATCCTGGGCGAGAACGGTTCGGGCAAGAGCACGATGGTCAAGCTGTTGTCCGGCATCGTCCAGCCGGACAGCGGCGCGATCCTCCTGCACGGCAAGCCGTTCTCGGGCGCCAACCCCTCGGCCTTCCAGGCGCAAGGCTTCGCCACGGTGTTCCAGGAGGTGCTGATCGCGCCGGATCGCAGCGTGACCGACAACATCCTGCTCGGCCTCGACGGGCTGGTCCGGCGCGCTGTGCCCCGCAACGAGCGCCGTGACCGGGCGAAAGCTGCGCTTAAGCGCTTCGCGGTCACCGACGTCCCTCTCGACATGCCAGCCGGCCTGCTGCCGCTCGCCGCGCAGCAATTGGTCGTCCTTGCTCGCGCGATCGTGCGCAACCCAAAGATCCTGATCCTCGACGAGGTCACCGCCGCGCTCGACTTCGCCGATCGCGAATCCGTTTTTTCGTTGATGCGTGCGCTTGCCGGCGAGGGCTGCCTGATCCTGTTCATCACCCACCGCATGGACGAGGTGATGTCGCTTTCGGATCGCATCTCGATCCTGCGGGGCGGCAGCGTGGTGCGCACCGAAGAGCGCGGCGCTTCGACGCCGGCTGAGCTTCTCAAGACAATGGCGCCACGTACCGCCGCGGAGCTTGCGCATGGCTGATCGCACCGCTCTCGAATTTGGTGGTCTTGCCGTTCGCGAACTCGTCATCGCGCCCGGCGCCAGCCCGATCACGCAGGCAATCGCTCCGGGTGAGATCGTCGGGCTTGCCGGCCTCGATGGTCATGGCCAGGAGCTGTTTCTCAAGATGCTTGCTGGCCTGGAACCGCCGCATGGCGGCTCGATTGAACTCGGTGCATCGGATGCGTCCCGCAAGATCACCGGGTTTCGCAAGGCTGTCGCCAGCGGCATCGCCTATTTGCCGCGCGACCGACGCGCCAACGGCATTTTCCCGACGCAGTCGGTGCTCGACAACTTCGCCGTTTCGACTCTGTCGCGCGACACACGGCTCGGCCTGATCAGCCCGGCGGCGCGCAAGGCGCGCTACGACATCTACCGCGAAAAACTGTCAATCGCCGCACCCCGGCCCGATGCGCCGATCACCACTTTGTCGGGCGGCAACCAGCAGAAGGTGCTGCTGGCGCGGGCCTTGGCGCTGGAGCCCGCGATCCTGCTCCTCAACGATCCGACGCGTGGCGTCGACGTGGCGACGC
Organism: Mesorhizobium sp. M7A.F.Ca.US.006.04.2.1; assembly: GCF_004022915.1. Taxonomy (NCBI): domain Bacteria; kingdom Pseudomonadati; phylum Pseudomonadota; class Alphaproteobacteria; order Hyphomicrobiales; family Phyllobacteriaceae; genus Mesorhizobium; species Mesorhizobium sp. M7A.F.Ca.US.006.04.2.1. The sequence continues at coordinate 1,494 of NZ_RZQA01000551.1, read as the reverse complement.
GGCATGTTCTCTACGACGTGTTTCGCGGGCTGGCGGCCGACGGCATGGGGCTCGTCATCCTGTCCAGCGAAATCGAGGAGATTCTTCTCCTGTGCCAGCGCGTGCTGGTGTTCCGTGAGAATGAAGTCGCGGCCGAGATCGCCGGCAACGCCCTCACCACCGACGGCGTGATATCAGCCATGTTCGGACGTGCGGCATGAGCCCTGTTGCGCGCCTCCTGTCCCTTGGGCGAAATTTCGGCTTCGCCGTCGTGCTGCTGGTCGTGCTGCTTGCGGTCAATCTCATCCTCAGCCCGGGACGATTCCAGCCGGGTTCCTGGGGGGCGCTGGTCGGATTGGCGGCGCCCTTGATCGGTGCTGCCATCGCCTCCACGCCTGTCATCCTCGCCGGGCGTGGCGGAATCGACATCTCGGTCGGGCCATTGATGGGCTTTGTCAACGCTTTGACGATCCAGGTGCTGTTCCTCGGCACCGGCATCTCGTCGCCCTTGGTGCTCGTTCCGGCGGCGTTGCTCGTCGGCGCGCTGGTGGGCGCGGCGAACGGCTTCCTGGCGACAATCGTGCGCATTCAGCCGATCGTCGCCACGCTCGGCACCTATCTGATCCTGACCGGCGTGACGCTGACAATCCTGCCGGCGCCGATCGGCCCAGCGCCGGCCTGGCTCAAGGCACTGTCCGGCCCGCTGTCGATGCTGCCGCTGGCGGCGATGCTCGTCGCCTGGTGGCTGGTGCGGCGCACGCCATACTACGACCAGCTTATGGCGGTCGGCAGCGACGACCGCGCCGCCTACACCGCCGGTGTCGATGTCACGCGCGTGCGCTTCATCGCCTATGTCATGACCGGCATCCTCGGCGGATGCGCCGGGCTGATGCTGACCGCGCTGATCGGCTCGGCTGATCCCAATATCGGGCCGACCTACACACTGATCGCCATCGCCGCCGTAGCACTTGGCGGCGTCAGCCTGGCCGGCGGCCGTGGTGGCGTGGCGGGTGCCGCCATCGGTGCCATCGACATCTTCCTGCTGCAGAGCGTGCTGACGACGTTCAACGTCTCGACCTTCGTGCTGCAGATCGCCTACGGCGCGATCCTGGTGCTGGCGGTGATGCTGACAGCGCTGCAGGAACGTCTTGCCATGGGGAGACGCTGACATGGTTTTGCGCCAAAACCTCTTCGCGACAACCAACGCCCGCGTCGTCGGCGCCTTCTGCGTCGCCGCCCTTCTGCACCTTGCCGGCACAATTCTCATTCCCGGCTACTCGGCGCCGTTTGCGATACGTGCCATGCTGGTGCTCGCCTCGCTGCTCGCCGTGGCCTCGATTGGCCAGACGCTGGTCGTCATCATGGGCGGCATTGACCTTTCGATCCCCTTCGTCATCGGCTTTGCCAATGTCGTGGCGGCGCAGCTTTATGGCGATGGCTGGAACTTTTTTCTCGTCTGCGGCCTGGTCGGCGCGCTGGCGCTCGTCATCGGCGGGCTGAAAGGGCTGATCTCGC